>JAQSWW010000245.1 GCA_029266415.1 Actinomycetospora sp.
GGCCGCGCTGCTGTGTGTCGTCACCTACCAGGCCTTCGGCGACGGCTGGGTGAGCATGGTCTTCCCGGCGATGGGCGTGATGTTCGCGCTCGGCGGGTCGCTGATGGTGCAGTCGCTGCGCCGCGGCGAGGCCCTCGACGTCATCGGGCACCGGCTGCGCCGACTGCTGCCGCCGCTGTGGCTGTTCGGGCTCATCGCGGTGCCGGTGAACCTCTGGCACGGGTGGGCCGCCCAGAACGCGGACGGCAGCGTCACCTCGCCGTTGGTGTGGTCGGAGCTCCTGTACTGGGTGTTCCCGCTGGTCGACCCACCGGGCAGCGACTGGGGTGCCGACGGCGTCACCGGCCTCTGGTACATCCGCGCCTACCTGTGGTTCGTGCTGCTCACGCCCCTGATGGTGTGGTTCTTCCGGCGTCGGCCGCTCGTGGCGCTGGCGATCCCGTTGCTGGTGGTGGGCCTCCACGCGGTGCTCGGCTCGCCGCTGGGGGAGTGGGGCGCGATCGGCCCCGTGCTCGTCGACGGCGGGACGTTCGCCGCCTGCTGGATGCTCGGGTTCGCCCACCGCGAGGGCACGCTGCGCCGGGTGCCGGTCCTGCTCGCGAGCAGCGCCGCGGTCGTCCTCGTCGCCGGCGGCCTGGTCTGGGCGTTCACGCACCCCGCGGGCGACGAGGGCATCGACCTCAACGACATCCCGTTCGCGCAGGCCCTCGTGTCGTTCGGCGTCGTGCTCCTCGTGCTGCGCGTGAACCCGGCCGTGGCGTGGCTGGAGCGGGTGCCGCTGCTCGGGCGGTTCGTCACCGTGGTCAACGCCCGGGCCATCACGATCTACCTCTGGCACAACGTGGCCATCGCGGTCGCGGTGCCCATCGGGGACCGCCTCGGGTGGAACTCGGAGGGCCAGCACTTCCTCATCGCGGTGTGGCTGGTGATCGTCGCCGTGTTCGCGTTCGGCTGGGTCGAGGACCTCGCCGCGGGCCGCAAGCTCTCGCTGCTGCCCGACGGGCGCGGCACCCAGCGTCCCGCCCGCGCCGCGCCCGTCGGCCCGCGCCCGCCGGTGATCCCCACCGACGTCGAGAACGGCGTGACCTCGGCGCTGTCCCAGGGCTCGCTGCTGACCCAGGCGCTGCGCAGCGCCCTCGGCCGCGTCGTCGGCGCCACGCCCCCGCCCGAGGCGCCGCCCGCGTCCGTCGACCGCGTCGCCGCCGTGGTGCCCACCCGCCGGCGCGGACCGGCGCCCGCCCCGATCCCCGTCGGCGCCCGCCGCGGCCGGGCCACGCCCATGCCGGTCCCGCCGCCGGTCTCGCCCGCGCCCGGCGTGGCGGTGCCCGTGGGGGCCGGCGCCGGGCCCGGGGGCTACACCGATGCCCCGACCGCGGCGGCCCCGGTCCCCGTGCCCGCCCCGCCGCCCCCGCTGCCCGCGCCGGTCCCGCCGCCGCGGACCCCGCCGCGCGGTGGCGGGCGGCCGGCGCCGCGCGGGCCCGGGGGACCGACCGGACGCGCCCCGGCCGACCCGCTGCCCGCCCGCGCGACCTCCGCGCCGCGTCCCCGTCCCCGGGAGGCCCGCGAGGCCGAGGACGCCCCGCGGCGTTCCGGGCGCCGCCACTGATCGGGCTGTGCGGGCGCACCTCCCGCGTGCCACCGACGGGCCCCGGACGCGAGGCCATACGCTGCGACCAGCGCGACGACGCCGCCGCAGCGGCCCTGTCGTGCCCGGTGTCCCTGCCCCCGACACCGCACATCGCGGTCGTGGGCGAGGGGGTGAGGGGTGGCGATGCCCGACCGCCGAGCTGCCCGCGCCACGACCCCGACACCGGCCGGGACCGCCGGCGCCGAGGACGAGGCGGCCCTCGACGAGGACCTGATGGTCCGCGTCACCGCCGGCGAGGAGGACGCGCTCGCCGCGCTCTACGACCGGTTCGAGCGGCGGGTGTACTCGCTGGCTCGGCGCATCTGCGGCCACGACGACGCCGCCGAGGACGTCGTCCAGGACGTCTTCCTCGAGGTCTGGCGCCGGGCCGAGCGCTTCGACCCGGCCCGCGGCTCGGTGGCGACGTGGCTGCTGACCCTGACCCACCGGACGGCGGTCGACGCGGTCCGCCGCGGCGTCCGCCGGCCCACCCGGCTCGTCGACGACGACCGGGACGTCCCGTCCGGGCCCGACCACGCGGCCCTCGCGCTGGCCTTCTACGACGGGCACACCCAGGTCGAGGTGGCCGCGATCCTCGGTGTCCCGCTCGGCACCGTGAAGTCACGGACCGCCGCCGCGATCGCCGACCTGCGCGAGCGGCTCCGGCTGCGGGACGAGTCGGGCTGACGACCCTCCCGACCGTTCAGCGGTCGCTGTACGGTTCACCACGTGCTGACCAGCGAGACCCGGGAGGCGGCCCTCGCGCGTGTGGGTCGCGCCCTGGCCGATCCGACACGGTGCCGGCTCCTGGTGGCCCTGCTCGACGGGCCGAACTATCCGGCGCAGCTCGCCGCCCGGCTGGAACTGTCCCGGTCGAACGTGTCCAACCACCTGGCCTGCCTGCGGGGCTGCGGGCTGGTGGTGGCCTCGCTGGAGGGCCGCCGGACGCGGTACGCGCTGGCCGACCCGCACCTGGCCGCGGCGCTCGGGGAGCTGGCGAGCGTCGTCCTCGCGGTCTCGACCACCGACGCGTGCCTCGACGAACCGGAGGTGAGCGTGTGAGCACGGACGACGCGGCGCGGCCGTCGGCGGTGGAGGCGGGGTGCTCGGAGCCGTGCGGCGACAGGCCCGCCGAGGGGCGCGCCGGTGGCGCTCGTCAGGCCCTGCTGACCCGCCGGGTGCGGCTGCTGGTGGCCGCGACCATCACCTACAACGTCGTCGAGGCCGTCGTCGCGATCTCGGCCGGGACCGCGGCGTCGTCGGCCGCGCTGATCGGGTTCGGGCTGGACTCGACCATCGAGGTGGCGTCCGCGGCGGCCGTGGCCTGGCAGTTCTCCGGGCGTGATCCCGAGGCCCGCGAGCGTGTCGCGCTGCGGGTCATCGCGTGCTCGTTCTTCGCGCTCGCCGTCTACGTGACGGTCGAGTCGGCGCGCTCGCTGCTCGGCGCCGCGGAGGCCGAGCCCTCGACCGTGGGCATCGTGCTCGCCGCGCTGAGCCTGGTGGTCATGCCGGTCCTGTCGTACGCCCAGCGGCGCGCCGGCCGCGAGCTCGGCTCCGCCAGCGCGGTCGCGGACTCGAAGCAGACGCTGCTGTGCACCTACCTGTCCGGGGTGCTCCTCGTCGGCCTGGTGCTCAACGCGACCCTCGGGTGGAGCTGGGCGGACCCCGTCGTCGCCCTCGTCATCGCCGCGGTCGCCGTGCGGGAGGGGATCACCGCCTGGCGCGGCGAGCACTGCTGCTGAGGGCTCGCTGTGCTTGACCTTCGAGTCGGCTCTCAGGCCTAGCGTCGGTGGGGTGAACGGGTTGACGGTCTCGCAGCTGGCTCGGCGGTCCGGCGTGCCGGCGTCCACCGTGCGCTTCTACGAGCAGGAAGGCCTGCTCCCGGCGCGGCGATCGCCGTCGGGGTACCGCCTGTACGACGAGGTGGCGGTGGACCGGCTGGCGTTCATCGGCACGGCGAAGAGCCTCGGCCTGCCCCTGCCGGAGATCCGTCGGCTCCTCGAGCCGTGGCAGCACGGCGAGTGCTCGGACGTGCAGCACGAGCTGCTGCCGCTGGTGGAGCAGCGCACGGCCGAGACGCGGGACCGGATCCGCGAGCTGCGCGGGTTCGCCGACCGCCTGTCCCGTGCGCGTGCACAGCTCGAGGCGATCGAGCGCCAGGGGCCGTGCGACGCCTCGTGCGCACTCCTGGGTCGCGAGGAGACGGTGGTCGGGCCGGTGCTGGCGTCGCTCCCCCTCGCCGAGAGCGCGGGCGACGCGGACATCGCGTGTGGCCTGGACGAGGCCGACCGGGAGGCCCGCGCCGCGCAGTGGCGCGAGGTGCTGTCGGCCGCGACGGCCCGAGCAGCGATCCCGGGCGGTGTGCGGCTCACCTTCGACCGCGCACGCCTGCGCCTGACCGACCTCGTCGAGCTGGCGGAGGCGGAGTCGCGGTGCTGCAGCTTCGTCGACCTGGTGGTGCACATCGGCCCGCCGGTGCGCCTCGACGCTCGCGCCCCGGAGCACGCCCTGCCCCTGGTGCACGAGCTGTTCGGGTCACCTGATCCTCAGTAGTACCAGGGGAACGGGCTCCAGTCGGGCGCGCGCTTGCCCAGGAACGCGTCCTTGCCCTCGGTGGCCTCGTCGGTCATGTAGGCCAGGCGCGTGGTCTCGCCCGCGAAGAGCTGCTGGCCGACGAGGCCGTCGTCGGGGAGGTTGAACGCGTACTTCAGCATCCGCTGCGCCTGCGGCGACTTGCCGAGGACTTCGCGGGCCCACCCGACCGCCGTCGTCTCGAGCTCGTCGTGGGGGACGGCCTCGTTGACCGCGCCCATCGCGTGCATCTGCTCGGCGGTGTAGGTGCGGCCGAGGAAGAAGATCTCGCGGGCGAACTTCTGGCCGACCGCCCGGGCCAGGTACGCCGAGCCGAAGGCGGCGTCGAAGCTGCCGACGTCGGCGTCGGTCTGCTTGAACCGGGCGTGCTCGCGCGACGCGAGGGTGAGGTCGCAGACCGCGTGCAGCGAGTGCCCGCCGCCCGCCGCCCAGCCGTTGACGACGGCGATGACGACCTTGGGCATGAAGCGGATCAGGCGCTGGCACTCGAGGATGTGCAGCCGCCCCGCGCGGCCCTTCTCGTCGGCGGAGACCTCGGTCTCGGACTCGGCGTACTGGTAGCCCGTGCGCCCACGGATGCGCTGGTCGCCGCCCGAGCAGAACGCGTGCCCGCCGTCCTTGCTCGAGGGCCCGTTGCCGGTGAGCAGGACGACGCCGACGTCGGCGCTCGTGCGCGCGTGCTCCAGCGCCGTGGCCAGCTCGTCCACGGTGTGCGGGCGGAACGCGTTGCGCACCTCGGGACGGTCGAACGCGATGCGTACGCAGCCCAGCTCGACGTGGCGGTGGTAGGTGATGTCGGTG
>JAQSWW010000067.1 GCA_029266415.1 Actinomycetospora sp.
GCTGGGGCAGGGCAAGGAGAACGCCCGCAAGTTCCTGCGCGAGAACCCCGACGTCGCCGACGAGATCGAGAAGCGCATCAAGGAGAAGCTCGGCATCGGGGCGAAGCTCGACGCCGAGGCGCCCGCGGCGGCGCCCGTCGACTTCTGAGTCGGGTGGGCTTCGGCGAGGGGACCGGACGGCGCCGGACGTCGCGGGGACGCCCCGTGCCGGAGCCGCCCGATCCCGACGGCACCGGGCCGGAGGCCGACGCCGACCCCGAGTCGGTGGCGCGCACCATCTGCCTGACCATGCTCACCACCCGCGCCCGGTCCCGCGCCGAGCTGTCCGACGCGCTGGCGCGCAAGGGCGTGGACGACGAGGTGGCCGCGCGCGTGCTCGATCGGCTGGGCGCGGTCGGGCTGGTCGACGACGCGGCCTTCGCCGAGCAGTGGGTGTCCTCGCGGCACCGCCATCAGGGGCTCGGCCGGCGCGCGCTGGCCGGCGAGCTGCACCGCAAGGGTGTCGACCGCGAGACCGCCACCACGGCGATCGACGAGATCGGCCGCGACGACGAGCGGGCGCGTGCCCGGGCGCTGGTCGACCGCCGACTGCCCGCGCTCGCCCGGTACGACCACACCGTGGCCGCGCGTCGCCTCGTCGGGATGCTGGCGCGCAAGGGCTACGACGCCGGCGTGGCGTACGGGGTGGTGCGGGACGCGCTGGCCGAGCGCGACGCGCCGGACGGGGGCGACGAGGCCCTCGAGGCGCTGCGGACCGCGGCCGACCAGCCCGACTGATCGGTGCTCACCCCGCGAG
This sequence comes from Actinomycetospora sp., assembly GCA_029266415.1. GTDB lineage: Bacteria > Actinomycetota > Actinomycetes > Mycobacteriales > Pseudonocardiaceae > Actinomycetospora. Next base: position 797 of record JAQSWW010000067.1, read on the forward strand.
GGCCGGTGCGGGGACGACGCCCAGAGCCCGCAGGAGGGTGAGGTCGTCGCGCACCGCCCGGTGCTCGCGCAGGAGTCCGTCCTCGACGCGGTAGACGTGCATCGCCTCGGCGTCGATCTCCGCCCCCGTCGGCGGGATGCCGAGGAACTCGCCGACGTGGCGGCCCCGCTGGCGCACGTGCACCATCACCCGCTCGCCCTCGCCGACCAGCTCGAGGACCTCCCACCGCAGGTCGAGCGCCTCGCGCAGCGTGCCGAGCACGACGCGGTAGCCCGCCGGACCGGGAGCGGCGAGCCCGGGCGGGGCGCCGTGGTCGACGAAGTCGTCGGCCACCAGGTCGTCGAGCCGCGCGAGGTCGTCGTCGGCGAGCGCGGCGAACAGGGCCAGCACCGGGCCCCGGTTGTCCACCGGTGGGCGGCCGAGCGTGGCGCGCAGGAAGTCCTCGATCATCGCGACGGCCTGGGCGGGGTGCCCGACGAGCTGCAGGTGGCCCACGCCGACCGTGCCGGCGACGGTGACCCCGGGGACGAGGTCGCGCACGCGCGGCACGTCGACCAGCCCCGTCGCGTCCACCACCAGCAGGGGCGCGGCGACACGGCGGAGGGCGGCGGCGGCGTCCCAGTCGAGGAACGCCGCCGGCACACCGTGCACGACGTGCTGGTGGCTGCGGTCCACGATCGCGAGCTCGGCGGCGAGCAGGTCCGGGTCGTCGGTGGCCGCGCAGCCCGCGGCCACGACCTCCCGCATGGCCTCGCGCCAGGCCGGGCTCCGCAGGGCCTCGAGCATCGGGCCGACGCCGGCGAGCATCTCCGCGGGCGGGAGCAGCATCGGGTCGAGCGCGACGACGGCCGCAGCGAGGTCGGGCCGCCGGGCGGCGATGTCCACGGCGACCGCGGCCCCCGAGCTGTGGCCGACCAGCACGGCGGCCGTGAGTCCCAGGTGGTCGCACACCGCGATGACGTCGTCGGCCTGGGCGGCGACCGCGACGCGGGCGACGTCCGCGGGGACGTCGCTGTCGCCGTGCCCCGCGGCGTCCACCGCCAGGACGCGGTGCCCGATGGCGAGGGCACGGGCGAGCGGGCGCATCTCCGCCCGGTTCGAGCACCAGCCGTGGAGCAGGACGAGCGCCGGGCGCTCGGGGCGGTCGCCGTGCAGCTCGTAGGCGAGCCGCACGCCCCGGTGGTGGAAGTGGTGCATGGTGGCCGTCCTCGTGGGATATTGCTTACCTTGGCAGGTATTGAATACATGGGAGGGTAGGCAATGTCGCTGGAGCCGGGCAAGACACGACGTGGTTACGACAACAGCCGCCGCGCGGAGCAGGCCCGGGCGACGCGGCGCCGGGTGGTCGAGGCGGCGCGGACGCTCCTGGTGGCCCAGGGCTACGGCGCGACGACGCTGACACAGGTCGCCCGGGCCGCCGGGGTGTCGGTCGAGACCGTGCAGAAGGCGTTCGGCACGAAGGCCGGGCTGGCCAAGGCGGTCTACGACGAGACCCTCGTCGGCGACGACGAGCCCGTGCCGCTGCGCGAGCGCGCCGCGATGACGGCGCTCTTCGCGGACCCCGACCCGCGCGGCAAGCTGGTGCGCTACGCGGCGATCGGCCGGGCGCTGTGGGACCGCCTCGGCGACCTCGTCCCGGTGATCATGGACGGCGCCGCGGCCGGCGACCCCGATCTGGTCGAGCTGGTGGCCACCATCCGGCGGGAGTCGCGCGGTGGGGCCACGGTGATCGTGCGCCACCTCGCCGCCGCGGGCGCCCTGCGTCGGGGACTGGACGAGGAGCAGGCGATCGACGAGCTCTGGCTGCTGCTGCAGCCCGAGGGCCACCGACTGCTGGTGGGGGAGCGGGGGTGGACGCTCGACCGGTACGAGGAATGGTTCGCTCGCAGTGCCTGTCGCGTGCTGCTCGAGCCCGAGGGCGTGCGGGTTCGTCCCGCGTAGTGGCCATCGTCACGCACGATCACCGGTGACCCGGGCGACAGGGATGTTTGACGCGTCGTAGTGTGCGGCGCACCACAGGGCGTGACCTGCCGGGTCCCGCGTCGGCCGCCGAACCGTTGCGATGGCCGCGACCCGGCGAACGCCGTCACCGCAGACGAGGACCGGGGTGCCGTGACCACCACACACGACTCCGGGACGTACCGGCCGCCGGCGCCGGGTCGCCCCGACATCCGACAGCGCACCCTGCGCAAGGACCGCTGGTGGCTGGCGCCGCTGGTCAACGCGCTGGGACTGGCCACGTTCGTCGTCTACGCGACGATCCGCTCGTTCTGGGGCTCGGCGTACTACGTCGCGGAGTACCACTACCTCTCGCCGTTCTACTCGCCGTGCCTGTCGGAGTCGTGCGTCCCGGGCTCGAGCCACTTCGGCGAGCTCCTGCCGCCGTTCCCGGCGTGGATCCCGCTGGCCATCATCGGGCTGCCGTTCCTGCTCGGTTTCCGCGTGACCTGCTACTACTACCGGAAGTCCTACTACCGGGCGTTCTGGGCGTCGCCGCCCGCGTGCGCGGTGGCCGAGCCGCACTCCACCTACTCCGGTGAGACGCGCTTCCCGCTGATCCTGCAGAACGCGCACCGCTACTTCTTCTACGTCGCGTTCCTCATCTCGATCATCAACACCTACGACATGGTGCTGGCGTTCCAGAGCACCGACCCCGCCACGGGCGTGACGTCGTTCGGGATCGGCCTGGGCACGCTGATCCTGCTGGTCAACGTCATCGGGCTGTGGCTCTACACGCTGTCGTGCCACTCGTGCCGCCACATCACGGGCGGGCGGCTCAAGCACTTCTCGAAACACCCGGTGCGGTACAGGATCTGGACGACGCTCTCGAAACTGAACACCCGGCACATGCAGTACGCCTGGCTGACCATCGGCACCCTGATCCTCACGGACCTCTACATCATGCTCGTGGCCAGCGGGACGATCTCCGACCTGCGGATCGTGAACTGATGGCCGGCGAGCGCGGGGACCGCGGAGAGGAGCCGGCCGTGTCGCATCCAGGAGGGACCGAGGGGATGTCCCCGGCCGAGGGGACGATGGCGCGCGACGCCGTCACCGACGAGGCGGGGGCGACGCCGGAGGCGCCGGTCACCCACCACACCTACGACGTCCTCGTCATCGGGGCCGGTGGGGCGGGGCTGCGGGCGGCGATCGAGGCCCGGATGCGGGGCAAGCGCGTCGCCATCATCTGCAAATCGCTGTTCGGCAAGGCCCACACGGTCATGGCCGAGGGCGGCATCGCGGCGTCGATGGGCAACGCGAACCCGAACGACAACTGGGAGGTCCACTTCCGCGACACCATGCGCGGGGGCAAGTTCCTCAACAACTGGCGCATGGCGGAGCTGCACGCCAAGGAGGCGCCGCAGCGGGTGTGGGAGCTGGAGACCTACGGGGCCCTGTTCGACCGCACCGCCGACGGCAAGATCAGCCAGCGCAACTTCGGCGGGCACCAGTTCCCGCGGCTCGCGCACGTCGGCGACCGCACCGGCCTCGAGCTGATCCGCACCCTGCAGCAGAAGATCGTCTCGCTGCAGCAGGAGGACTTCGCCCGCACCGGCGACTACGAGTCCGACCTCGCCGTCTTCCACGAGTACACGATCACCGAGCTGCTCAAGGACGGCGACCGCATCGCCGGGGCGTTCGGCTACCGCCGGCCCACCGGCGAGCTGGTGTGTTTCCACTCCGCGGCGGTCGTCCTGGCCACCGGCGGCGTCGGCAAGTCGTTCAAGGTCACCAGCAACTCCTGGGAGTACACCGGCGACGGCCACGCGCTGGCCCTGCGCGCCGGCGCGAAGCTGCTGAACATGGAGTTCGTCCAGTTCCACCCCACGGGGATGGTCTGGCCGCCCAGCGTCAAGGGCATCCTCGTGACCGAGTCGGTCCGGGGTGACGGCGGCGTCCTCAAGAACTCCGAGGGCGAGCGCTTCATGTTCAACTACATCCCCGAGGTGTTCCGCGAGCAGTACGCCACCAGCGAGGACGAGGGCGACCGCTGGTACACCGACGCCGACAACAACCGGCGCCCGCCGGAGCTGCTGCCGCGTGACGAGGTCGCCCGCGCGATCAACAACGAGGTCAAGGAGGGCCGCGGCTCCCCGGCCGGCGGCGTCTACCTCGACGTCTCCAGCCGCATGCCCGCCGCCGAGATCACCAAGCGGCTGCCGTCGATGTACCACCAGTTCAAGGAGCTGGCCGACGTCGACATCACCGCCGGGCCCATGGAGGTCGGGCCCACCTGCCACTACGTGATGGGCGGCGTCGAGGTCGAGCCCGACACCGCTGCGTCGGCCGTGCCCGGACTCTTCGCCGCGGGCGAGGTCGCCGGCGGCATGCACGGTTCCAACCGCCTCGGCGGCAACTCGCTGTCCGACCTGCTGGTGTTCGGCTGCCGCGCCGGGGCCGGGGCGGCGGCGTACCTGGACGGGCTCACCGAGCAGCCGGCGGTGAGCGACGGGTCGGTCAGCGCGGCCCGCGAGGACGTCGAGCGCCCGATCGTCAACTCGGGCGGCGAGAACGCCTACACGGTGCACCAGGAACTGCAGCAGACGATGAACGACCTCGTCGGCATCATCCGCAAGGCCGACGAGATGGAGCTGGCCCTCAAGAAGCTCGACGAGCTCAAGGACCGGATCCCGCGGGTGGCGGTGGACGGGCGCCGGGCCTACAACCCGGGCTGGCACCTCGCGCTCGACCTGCGCAACATGCTCATGGTCTCGCAGTGCATCGCGATGGCCGCGCTCGAGCGCCAGGAGAGCCGCGGCGGCCACACCCGCGACGACTACCCGACGATGGACGAGAGCTGGCGCCAGGAGCTGCTCGTCCTCTCGCTGCGCGACGGCGAGGTGAAGCTCGAGCACCAGGGCCAGCCGGCCATGCGCTCGGACCTGTTCGACCTCTTCGAGCTCGACGAGCTGAAGAAGTACTACACGGGCGACGAGCTCGGCGGGCACCGCGCGGACGCCCCGCCGCGGGAGTCCCGCGGGACCGAGGGTTCGGGCGGCGACCCGGGCGGCGAGATCACCGGAGGGGGAGCGTAGGCATGGGCTACCAGGCGGAGTTCAAGGTCTGGCGCGGCGACGCCACCGGTGGCGACTTCGTCGACTACCGCGTCGACGTCGAGGAGGGCGAGGTCGTCCTCGACATCATGCACCGGCTCCAGGCCACCCAGGCCGGGGACATGGCGGTGCGCTGGAACTGCAAGGCCGGCAAGTGCGGGTCGTGCAGCGCGGAGGTCAACGGGCGCCCGCGGCTGATGTGCATGACGCGGATGTCGACGTTCACCGAGGACGAGACGATCACGGTCGCGCCGATCCGGACGTTCCCGGTGATCCGCGACCTCGTCACCGACGTCGACTTCAACTACCAGAAGGCCCGCGAGGTCCCGGCGTTCGCGCCGCCGGAGGACCTCGCGCCCGGCGAGTACCGGATGGCGCAGGTCGACGTCGACCGGCCGCAGGAGTTCCGCAAGTGCATCGAGTGCTTCCTGTGCCAGAACGTCTGCCACGTGGTGCGTGACCACGAGGAGAACAAGGAGGCCTTCGCGGGCCCCCGCTACCTCATGCGGATCGCCGAGCTGGACATGCACCCGCTCGACGTGCGCAACCGCAAGGAGGACGCGCAGGAGGAGCACGGCCTCGGCTACTGCAACATCACCAAGTGCTGCACCGAGGTCTGCCCCGAGCACATCAAGATCACGGACAACGCGCTCATCCCCATGAAGGAGCGCGTCGTCGACCGCAAGTACGACCCGCTGGTGTGGCTCGGCAAGAAGATCTTCAAGCGGCAGGAGCTGGAGCAGCGCGGCGCCACCGGGGCCCGCTCGCTCGACCACCCCGGGCCGGACAACGGCTCGGCGCTGCCCGCCGACGAGATCGAGCACATCGAGCAGCGCGGCGGCGCCCAGGCCTGAACGGGTCCGGGAGCGGCGGCGGTCAGGCCCGCTCGTCGCTCCCGGGCCCGTCGGGTGCCCCGGGTGCCGCGGGGGTGCCCGGGGACGACGCGTCCGGGTCGCCGCCGGTGTCGTCGGCGCCGGCCTGCTGCTCCCGTGGGGGACCCGCCGCCCACACGAGGAGGAACAGGCCGAACAGGCCGAACAGCGGCGCGAACAGCAGGCGCCCGAGCGTGGCGAACCACGGCCACCCGGCGTCGACCAGTGCCGCCCGCGAGGGGTCGTACGGATCGACGACGACGGGAACGACCGCGCCCACGCCGATGTCGTGACGGCGGGTCACGATCGTCGCCTCGGCCGTATACGGCGGCGGGTGGACCACGACGAGCTCGTCGGGCATCCCCGTCTTGGTGTTCAGGTCGACCTCGACGACGGTGGACAGCACGTCCTCGCCGCGGACGAGGAGCACGCCGGCGTCCCAGGTGGCGGTGGCGCCGAGCCAGAACAGCCAGCCGGCGACGCCGAGCAGCACGAGGCCGCTGACGACCGCGCCTACGATCGCGCTGCGGGTGCGGGGGACGGGCGGGCGAGCGTCCTCGACCGGTGCGGGTGCGTCCTCCGGGTCCGTCACGTGCCCCACCTCCGCGATCACCTCACCGCCGCGGGCACACAGAGTAGCAAGGATCGATGCGGAGCCGTGAGAACTGGCCCGTTCGGCCTACCCGCGATCACCACCGGTGAGATCGCGGCGCATCGCGATCCGCGGCCAGCGGTCCAGGCCCCGGGCGATCTCGGCCCGGCGGATCGCCCGCAGACCGGGTCCGGGCTCGTCCTCGGCGAGCGCCCGGAACCCCAGGCGCTCGTAGTAGGGCGCGTTCCACGGGACGTCGACGAACGTCGTCAACGTGATCGCCGACCGGCCCGCGGCCGCGGCCCGGTGCGCCAGGTCCTCCACGAGCCGGGCCCCGAAGCCGCGGCGCGCCCACCGGGGGTGCACCGACACCTGCTCGAGGTGGGCCTCGCCGTCGACGAGGTCGTCCAGGAGGTAGGCGGCAGGCGTGCCGGCGACGTCCAACACCCACAGACCTCCGCGATCGAGCGCACCGGCCAGGACGACCGTCGACGGCGGGGTGTCGTCGGCGATCGGGTCCATGCCGAGGTCGCGGAAGGGCGCGCCGGCGGCGATCTCGAGCTCGCGGAGGGTCTCGAACTCGTCGGGTCGTGCCGGCCGGATCGTCCCGTCGTTCACGCGTCGTCGGGGCGCTCGATCGCGATCGCGATGACGGCCGGGTTGCGCCGCGAACGCCTCTCGAGCCAGTTGGCCAACGCCGACAGGAGCAGGCACAGCGTGATGTAGATGGCCGCCACCACGAGCGCCACGGGGATCAGCGGCGAGCCGAGCGAGGCGTTGGAGCCCAGGAACTGCGCCTGGAACAGCAGCTCGGGGTAGGTGATGAGGAACCCGAGCGCGGTGTCCTTGAGCAGCACGACGAGCTGGCTGACGATCGAGGGCAGCATGGAGCGCACCGCCTGGGGGAGCAGCACGAACCGCATGACGCCGGACTTGCGCATCCCGAGCGCGTAGGCGGCCTCGGACTGTCCCCGCGGGACGGCCAGCACGCCGGCGCGGAAGACCTCGGCGAGGACCGCGCCGTTGTAGAGCATCAGCCCCAGCACCACCGCCACGAAGGTGGACACGGTCACGCCGGCCGAGGGCAGGCCGTAGTAGAAGAGGAACATCAGCACGACCAGCGGCACGGCGCGGAACAGCTCGACGAACCCGCTGCACGCCGACCGCAGCGGGCGGTGGTCCGAGAGCCGTCCCAACGCGAGCAGCGCCCCGAGGGCCAGCGCCAGCACGGCGCCGGTCGCGAACGCCTGCAGCGTCTTGACCAGCCCGTCGAGGATCGCCAGCTGCACGTTCTCGTAGAGGACCCACTCCCACACGCGGGCGTCGAGCTGACCGGTGGCCGCGAGCCGCCAGACGATCACCCCGAGCAGGGCCAGGACGACGGCGAGCGTGACGGCGCCGGCGACGGTGTTGCGGGCACGCGCGCGGGGCCCGGGGACGTCGAAGAGGACCGCGGTCGGGGCGCTCACCGGGACACGCTCCAGCGCTTCTCGAGCCGGCGCTGCAGCACCGTCAGGGGGATGACGAGGACGATGAACCCGAGCGCGACCCAGAGGAGGGCGACCAGGGTGGAGCCGCCGCGCTCGTTGACCGCGCGGTAGAACCCGCCGGCCTCGAAGACCGAGAAGCCGGCGGCGACGGTCGTGTTCTTGAGCAGCGCGATCTGCACGCTGGTCAGCGGCGGCATGACCGAGCGCACCGCCTGGGGCAGTACGACGAGCGTGAGGGTCTGGGTGAAGCCGAACCCGAGCGCGCGGGCGGCCTCCGCCTGGCCCTCGGACACGGTGCTGATGCCGCCGCGCACGGTCTCGCACACGAAGGCGGCCGTGTAGAGCGAGAGGCCGATGACGGCGAGGAGGAAGAACGGCAGGTAGAAGAAGAGCTTGGTGAACCCGAGGGCGAAGAAGAACAGCACGAGGGTCAGCGGGGTGTTGCGCAGCAGGGTCACGTAGACCGTGCCCGTGGCGCGCATCGCGGGCACCGGGCTGACGCGCATCGCCGCGAGGACGACGCCGAGGATCAGCGACGCGATCGCCGAGCACACGAACAGCGCGATGGTCCCGCCGAAGCGGGTCAGGAACTCGCCGAGGTTGCCGAACAGGACGTCCATGCCTCCACCCCTCCTCCGTCGGGGCTCGTGAGTGCCTTCCCGTGCCCGGGCACGGGAAGGCACTCACGAGCGCGTAGCGCCAAGGGCTAGTAGCGCTCGATGGGCGGGGGCTGGGGCGCCGGGGTGCCGGAGCGGCCCAGCGTCTCGTTGTAGAGCCGCGTCCAGGTGCCGTCGTTCTCGGAGGCCTGGACCAGGTCGTTGACCTTGTTGCGCAGGGCGACGTCGTCACGGTTCATGCCGATGCCGTACGGCTCCTCGGAGAACACCACGCCGACGACCTTGAGCTGGTCGGGCGTCTGGGCGGCGTAGCCCTGCAGGATGGCGTTGTCCGTGGTCACGGCGTCGACCTGGCCACCGCGCAGCGCGTCGACGCACTGCGAGTAGTTCTGGAACTCGACCACGTTCTGGGTCAGGTTCTGCTGGCGCACCCGCTGGATCGGGGTCGAGCCGGTGGCCGAGCAGACCCGCTTGCCCTGCAGGGTCTGCGGGCCGGTGATCGTCGTGTCGTCGGCGCGGACGAGCAGGTCCTGGCCGGCGACGAAGTACGGGCCGGCGAAGCCCACGCGCTGCTTGCGGCTGTCGTTGATCGTGTAGGTGCCGACGTAGAGGTCGACGTCGCCGCGGGAGATCGCGTCCTCGCGGGCGGCCGACGGGATGACCCGGTACTCGATCTGCTCGGGGGAGAAGCCGAGCCCCGCGGCCACCATGCGGCCGATCTCGATGTCGAACCCGGTGTACTGCCCGGTGGTCGGGTCCTGGATGCCGAGGCCGGGCTGGTCGTTCTTGACGCCGAGCACGACGCGGCCGCGCTGCTGCATCGCGGCGAACGTCGGCGAGCCGGGCACCTGCACGTTCTGGGCGATCGGCACGCCGGCCACCGGCTGGCCGCCGGGGCTGCCCTCGCGACCGCACGCTGCGCCGAAGGCGAGCGCGACGACCGCGAGGAGGACGCCGAGGGTCCGGACAGAGACGACGCGTCTCATGACGGCTCCGATCTAGTGGGTGAGGATCTTGCCGAGGAAGTCGCGGGCCCGTTCGGTGGCGGGCCGGGAGAAGAAGCTGTCGGGCGTGGTGTCCTCGACGATCTCGCCGTCGGCCATGAACACGACGCGGTGCGCCGCACGGCGGGCGAAGCCCATCTCGTGCGTCACCACGACCATGGTCATGCCGTCCTTCGCGAGACCCGACATGACGTCGATGACCTCGCCGACCATCTCGGGGTCGAGCGCCGAGGTGGGCTCGTCGAACAGCATCACCTTGGGCTCCATCGCGAGCGCGCGGGCGATCGCCACGCGCTGCTGCTGGCCGCCGGAGAGCTGGGCGGGGTACTTCTGGGCCTGCTCGGCGATCCCGACCCGGTCGAGCAGGGCGCGCGCCCGCTCCTGCGCCTCGGCCTTCGGGACGCCACGCACGCGGGTCGGCGCGAGCACGACGTTGTCGAGGATCGTCAGGTGGGCGAACAGGTTGAACTGCTGGAACACCATCCCCACGTCGGCCCGCAGCTTCGCGAGGTCCTTGCCCTCCTCGGGCAGCGGGGTGCCGTCGATCTCGACGGTGCCGCCGTCGATCGGCTCGAGGCGGTTGATCGCCCGGCACAGCGTCGACTTGCCCGACCCCGAGGGCCCGAGCACCACCACGACCTCGCCGCGCGCGACCTCGAGGTCGATGTCGCGCAGCACGTGCAGGTCGCCGAAGTGCTTGTCCACCCCGGCCATGCGCACCATCGGGGGCGGACTCGCCCCCACGGTCTCGTCGCTCATGTCCGCCGGTCCTCCGCTCACTCGCCGATCCCGGTGCTGCGGAAGGTGCCAGCGCGGTCACCGGGCGTCCACGCTCTTGAGGAAGACTTAGGGTTCGCCCTGGCCGGGCGGGAGGAGGTCGGCGTGCGGGTGCTCGTGGTGGAGGACGACGACCGCGTCGCCGCGGCCCTGCACGCCGCCCTGGCCCGCCACGAGATGCAGGTCGACCGGGTCAGCCACGGGCTCGAGGTGCTGCCGCGCCTGGCCGCGGCGGACGTCGTGCTGCTCGACCTGGGCCTGCCCGACGTCGACGGGCTGGAGGTGTGCCGGCGCATCCGCGAGGCCGGCGACGTCCCGGTGATCGTGGTCAGCGCCCGCGGCCGCGTCGACGAGCGCATCGCCGGGCTGCACCACGGCGCCGACGACTACCTGGTCAAGCCCTACGACGTCGGCGAGCTCGTCGCCCGCATCCACGCCGTGCGCCGGCGGCGGGGGACGTCCGGCCCGCACGCCGCCCCCGAACCGGTGACGACCGTGGGCGACGACGTCGTGCTCGACCGCGCGCGCCACGTCGTCACCGTCGATGGGGCGGCCGTGGCCCTCTCGCGCAAGGAGTTCGCGGTCCTCGCGCTGCTCGCCGACGCGGACGGCGCCGTGTGCACGCGCGACCGGCTGGTGGCCGAGGTGTGGGGCCGGCGCTGGCCCGGCGCCGACCGCACGCTCGACGTCCACGTCGCCACGCTGCGCACGAAGCTCGGCCGCCCCGGCATGGTGGCGACCGTCCGCGGTGTCGGCTACCGCCTCGTCGCCGGGACCTGAGCCGTGCGCACCCGGCTGCTCGTCGTGTTCTCGGTGCTCGCCGGGCTGCTGGTCCTCGGCCTCGGCGTGCCGCTGGCCGCGGCGTCGGCGTCCGCGGCGACGTCCCGGCTGTTCGCCGACCGCCTCGGCGACACCACGCGCTTCGCGGCACTCGCGCAGCGCGCGGTCAGCGACGACGACCCGGGCGCGCTCGCCGCCGAGCTCGGGCGCTACGACGAGCTCTACGGGATCGCGGCGGTCGTGCTCGACCGCGAGGGCCGGGTGCTCGCGGCGTCGCGCCCGGCGGTGCCCGACGGGACGCAGCGGCGGGTGCAGCTCGCGCTCGCGGGCCAGCGCTCGGAGCCGCCCGGCACGGTGTGGCCGTGGGACCCCGACCCGCTGCTGCTGGCCGAGCCCGTGCTGGTCGGCGGCGAGGTCCGCGGCGCCGCGGTGACCGTCTCGCCGACCGCGCCGGCGCACGCGGAGACCCTGCGCGCATGGGCGGCGCTCGCCGGGGCCGGGCTCGTGGCGCTGGCCGGCGCCGCGGCGCTCGCGCTGCCGCTGGTGCGCTGGATCCTCGCGCCGGTGGAGAGCCTCGACGCGGGCACCGCGCAGGTCGCCGCCGCGGTGCGCGCGGGGCGGGCGCCCCGGCCGGTGGGCGACGGGCGGGGGCCGCCGGAGCTGCGGCGCCTGAGCCGCCACTTCGACCAGATGGCCGCCGGGGTGACCCACGCGCTGGAGTCCCAGCGCTCGTTCGTCGCCGACGCCGGCCACCAGCTGCGCAACCCGCTGACCGCCCTGCGGCTGCGGCTGCACAACGTCGCCGCGGCGATGGCGGCGCCCGACGCCCGCGTCGACGACGACCTGCGCGAGGAGCACGGCGCCGCGCTGGAGGAGACCGACCGCCTCGCCGGCGTGCTCGACGGCCTCCTCGCGCTCGCCCGGTCCGAGGGACGGCGGCCGCACCCGGTGCCGACGCCCGTCGACCCGCTGATCGACGAGCGCATCGACGCCTGGGGGGTGCTCGTCGAGCACGAGGGCCTGCACCTGCGGCGCCGCGGCCCGGGCGGGCTCGTGGCGCGCTCCGACGTCGAGTCCGTGGAGGCGGTGCTGGACGCGGTGCTGGACAACGCCGTGAAGTACGCCCCGCCGGGCACCGAGGTCGAGCTCGCGACCGCCCGTGTCGAGGGCTGGGTGGAGATCGCGGTCCGCGACCACGGCCGCGGGCTCGACCCGTCGGAGCTCGAGCGGGCCACCGACCGGTTCTGGCGCTCGCCGTCGCGGCACGGGGACGGCCACGACGGCACCGGCCTCGGCCTGGCGATCGCGGCGCGCTCGGCGGAACGGGCGGGCGGCGAGCTGCTGCTGCAGCTGCCCGAGGACGGCGGGTTGCGCGTCGTCCTGCGGCTGCCCCCCGCGACCCTGCACGAGGCCGCGGGGGAGCGGGCCGACGTGGCGGCGGGCGCGGCGACCGAGGCGCGCGCCGCCGCCGACGACGACGCCGCCGCTCAGAGGCCCTTGGACGTCCGGTAGGCCGCGACCGCGCCGGGGTGCAGCGCGACGGGCTGCGTCCCGATCGCCGAGCGCGGGTCGATGACGCGTCCCGCGGGGTCGGCGGCGGCGAGGGTCTCGCGGCCCTCGAGCAGTACCCGGGTCAGCGCCTCGGCCAGCGCCGGCGCCATGTCCGCGGTGACCAGCAGGACGTTGCGCACCGACGCGGTGCTGACGGGGTCGGCCAGCCCGTAGGTGCCGGCCGGGACCGTGGTGACGTCGTAGACCGGGTAGAGGCTGCGCAGCCGCACGGTCTCCTCGCCGAGGTCGAGCAGCCGCACGGGACGGACGTGGGCCAGCTGGTCGACGCCCGCGGTGGGGACGCCGCCGGACCAGAAGAAGGCGTCGATCTCGCCGCGCTCCATCGCGGCCACCGAGTCGGCGAGCCCGAGCATCACCGCGCGCAGGTCCCGCTCCGCGGTCAGGCCCACCGTCGCGAGCAGGCGCGGGGCGATGACCAGCACCCCGGAGTTGCGGGCGCCCACCGAGACGCGGCGCCCGGCGAGGTCGGCCAGCCGGCGGATCGACGAGTCGGCCGGGACCACGACGTGGATCGCGTCGTCGTGCACGCGGGCCAGGGCCTGCAACGGGTGGCGCGGGCGCGCCCCGTCGACCGCCCCGTCGACCGCGACGTCGGCGGCGCAGAACGCCACCCGTGCCCGGCCCGAGACGAGCATGCCGACGTTGTCGACCGAGCCCTCGCTGCCCAGCACACCCGTCGGGACGCCGGGGTCGACGGCCCAGAGCCCGGCCATGGCCTCGCCGAGACGCCGGTAGACCCCCTGCGGCCCCCCGGTGGCGACGACCACCGGGGTGCGGTCGGGCGCGGCGCACCCGACGCCCATCAGCGCGGCCGCACCGAGGCCGGCGCCCAGGACCGTGCGGCGGCGCAGGGCCCTGCTCATGCCCGCATCGTGCCAGCATGCCCCCGTGACCGACGACACCGCGACCACCACCGACGGACCGGGCGGTGGGACGAGCCTGGCCCGGGCCATCGGCCCCAAGCTGCTCGTCTTCTTCATCATCGGCGACATCCTGGGCACGACCATCTACGCACTCACGGGGACGGTGTCCGAGCGGGTCGGGGGCGCGCTGTGGCTGCCGTTCCTGCTCGCGTTCGTGGTCGCCTTCATGACCGCGTTCAGCTACCTGGAGCTGGTCGGCAAGTACCCGGCCGCCGCGGGAGCCGCGCTCTACACCAACCGCGCCTTCCGCCGCCCGTTCCTCACGTTCCTGGTCGCCTTCACGGTCATGTGCTCGGGGATCACCTCGGCGGCCTCGGCGGCCCAGGCGTTCGGCGGGCGCAACCTCGAGACGATCGTCGGCGACCTGCCGGGCTGGGTCACGCCGCTGGTCGTCGTGGCGTTCCTGGTGATGCTCGCGGTCATCAACTTCCGCGGGGTCGGCGAGTCGGTGCGGATCAACGTCGTGCTGACCTCGATCGAGCTGCTCGGCCTGCTCATCGTCATCGTGCTCGGCGGCTACGCCGTGCTCAGCGGGCTCGGCGAGCCGTCGCGGCTCACCGAGTTCGCCACCTCGGCGCCGGAGAGCTCGATCTTCTCCGAGCCCGCCGTCCTGCTCGCGATCTCCTCGGCCACCGCGCTGGCGTTCTTCGCCATGGTCGGCTTCGAGGACTCGGTCAACATGGCCGAGGAGACCGTCGACCCGCCGAAGACGTTCCCGCGGGCGATGCTCGTCGCGATGGCGGTCACGGCCACGGTCTACCTGGTGGTGGCGCTCATCGCCTCCACGCTCGTGCCCACGGAGCAGCTCGCCGAGGCGGAGAGCGGGGCCCTGCTGCGGGTGGTGCAGACCGCCTCGCCGGCGTTCCCGGCGATCGTCTTCGCCGCCATCACGCTGTTCGCCGTCACCAACACCGCGCTGATCAACATGATGATGGCGAGCCGCCTGCTCTACGGCATGGCCAACGAGCGGATCATCCCGAACGTCTTCGGCAAGGTGCACCCGAACCGCCGCACCCCGTGGTTCGCGATCGTCGTGACCAGCGCCCTCGCGATCGTCCTCGTGCTGCTGCTCGACATCTCCGAGCTGGGCAGCATGACCTCGCTGCTGCTGCTCGTGGTGTTCACCATCGTCAACGTCGCGGTCCTGGTGCTGCGCCGCGAGCCCGCGGACCACCCGCACTTCAAGGCCCCGGCCGGCATCCCGGTCGTCGCGGCGGTGCTGTGCGCGTTCCTGGCCAGTCCCTTCTCGGGGCGACCGCCGAAGGAGTACCTGTTCGCCGCGGTCCTCATCGGCCTGGGCGTGCTGCTCTGGGCGGTCAACCGCGCGGTGGTGGGCCGGGTCGACGAGTTCGATCCCTCGCGGCTGGGGAAGTGACGCCCACCCCCGACGCGCAGCGGAGCGGAGCCGGACCATCGACACCGACGGCCTACCCTGGAGGGCGATGACCGCAGGAGATGCAGCGCAGCGGAGCTCGACCGACGGTGCGGCCCCGCCCCGCTTCCACATCCGCACCCACGGGTGCCAGATGAACGTGCACGACTCCGAGCGTCTGGCCGGGGTGCTCGAGGAGGCGGGCTACGAGCACACCCCGGACGTCGACGGCGCCGACCTCGTCGTGTTCAACACCTGCGCGGTGCGCGAGAACGCCGACAACAAGCTCTACGGCCAGCTCGGGCGCCTCGCGCCGGCGAAGGCCGAGCGCCCGGGGATGCAGATCGCGGTCGGCGGATGCCTCGCGCAGAAGGACCGCGAGACGGTCGTCCGGCGCGCCCCGTGGGTCGACGTCGTGTTCGGGACCCACAACACCGGGTCCCTGCCCGCCCTGCTGGAGCGCGCCCGGCACAACGGCGAGGCCCAGGTCGAGATCCTCGAGGCGCTCGAGACCTTCCCGTCGCACCTGCCCGCGCGCCGCGACTCCGCCTTCGCCGGCTGGGTGTCGATCTCGGTGGGCTGCAACAACACCTGCACCTTCTGCATCGTGCCCTCGCTGCGCGGCAAGGAGGTCGACCGGCGGCCGGGGGAGATCCTCGCCGAGGTCGAGGCGCTGGTCGCCGAGGGCGTGCTCGAGGTGACGCTGCTGGGCCAGAACGTGAACGCCTACGGGGTCTCCTTCGACGACCGGGCCAGCGGGCGCACGGCGTTCGCCGACCTGCTGCGCTCCTGCGGGCGCGTCGAGGGCCTCGAGCGGGTGCGCTTCACCAGCCCGCACCCCCGCGACTTCACCGCCGACGTCATCAGCGTGATGGCCGAGACCCCGAACGTCTGCCCCCAGCTGCACATGCCGCTGCAGTCGGGCTCGGACCGGGTGCTCAAGGCCATGCGCCGCTCGTACCGCGCGCGGCGTTACCTCGACATCGTCGACGAGGTCCGCGCCGCGATGCCCGACGCCGCGCTGACCACCGACATCATCGTCGGCTTCCCGGGCGAGACCGAGGAGGACTTCGCCGAGACGCTGCGGGTGGTCGAGGCGTCCCGGTTCAGCCAGGCGTTCACGTTCCAGTACTCGCCCCGGCCGGGCACGCCGGCGGCGACGCTGCCCGACCAGGTGCCCAAGGCCGTGGTCCAGGAGCGCTACGACCGGCTCGTCGCGCTGCAGGAGGAGATCTCGCTCGAGCTCAACCGGGAGCAGGTCGGCCGGGAGCTCGAGCTGGTCGTCTCCACCGGTGAGGGCCGCAAGGACACCGCGACGCGCCGCATGAGCGGGCGCGCCCGCGACGGGCGCCTCGTGCACTTCACCCCGGTCGGGGCGGCCGTCGACGGCACGGTCCGCCCGGGCGACGTCGTCACCGTGCGCGCCACCTACGGCGCCCCGCACCACGTCGTCGCCGACGGTGCTGTCCTGACCCACCGTCGCACCCGCGCCGGCGACGCCCACGCCGCCGGCCAGCGCCCGACGACGCCGCGCACCACCGGACTGGGGCTGCCGACGCTGGGCCCGCCGGCCGTCGCCGCGATCGCTCCCGCCGCCGGCTGCACGGCGGCGGCCCTGGAGGAGGTTTCGCCGTGACCGATCCGCGCACCCCAGGCGGTGTGGACCACGACACGCGCCCGCCTGCGGCCGGCGCCCGCGTCGACTTCGGCCCCGGCGCGCTCGTCGCCGCCGTGGCCGTGCTCGTCCTGCTGCTGGCCGCCGTCCTGCCCTGGACCGGGCTGGGCGCCTCGGGCTGGGAGGTCGTCCTCGGCCGCCCCGGCGTGACCGGGCTGCCCCGGCTCTTCGGCACGCTCGCCGTCGTCTTCGGGGTGGTCGGCACGGCCGTCGCGCTGCTCACGAGCCGCTGGCCGGCGGTGTTCGTCACGGCCGCGGGGTGCGCGGTCACCTCGGTGACCGGGCTGTGGGCCGTGTGGTCGCAGAACACCTCCGCGGGCGACGGTCCGGGCGCCGGGCTCTACCTCGCCCTCGTGGCGATGATCGTGCTGGCGGCACGCTGGGCGGGCTACGCCTTCTCCCGCAGTTAGCGGGCGGCCTGCTCCGCCGCGGCCAGCCACTCGCGCCACTGCGCGGCCTGCCGCTCGGCCTCCTGCGCGCGCCGGTGGTCGCCCGCGGCCTGCGCCTTGGCCGCCTGGGCCTCGAAACCCTCGACGCGGGCGCGGAACTGCGCCACCCGGGCCTCGGTCTCCGGGTCGACGGTCTGCCAGCGGCGGTCGACCGCGGCGCGGACCCGGTCCTCGACCTCCTTGAGGCGGGCCGAGAACTCCCGCACGCGCTCGCGCGGCACCTTGCCGATGGCGTCCCAGCGCTCCTGCACGTCGCGCAGCGCCGCCCGGGCCGCGTCGACGTCGGCGAGGTCGATGCGCCCGGCCTCGGCGAGCAGCGCCTCCTTGGCCTTCGCATTGCCCTCGAACTCGGCGTCGCGCGCCGAGAACGTCTCCGAGCGCCGCGAGAAGAACGTGTCCTGCGCGCCCCGGAAGCGCGCCCACAGCGCGTCGTCGGCGTCCTTGCTCGTGCGCCCGGCCGCCTTCCACTCGGCCATGAGCTCCTTGTAGCGCCCGGCGGTGGGACCCCAGTCGGTCGAGTCGGTCAGCGCCTCGGCCTCGGCGACCAGCTCCTCCTTGCGGGTCTTCGCCGCGGAGCGGGCGCGGTCGAGCTCGGCGAAGTGGGCGCCGCGGCGGCGGGCGAAGGTCTCGCGGGCGCGGGAGAAGCGCTTCCACAGCGCGTCGTCGGTCTTGCGGTCGATGCCCTTGACCGCCTTCCACTCCTCGATCATCGCCGAGAAGCGGTCGCCGGCGTGCTTCCAGCGCGTGGTCTCCTCGGCCAGCGCCTCGGCCTCGGCGATGAGGGCCTCCTTGCGGGCCACCGCGTCGTCGCGGGCGCCGGCGCGGGCGGTGCGCTCGGCCTCCTCGGCCCGCTCCGCGGCGGCCACGACGGCGTCGAGCCGGGCCGCCAGGCCCACCACGTCGCCGACGACCGCGGCGTCGGCCAGGCGCTCGCGCAGCCCGGTGGCGGTGCGCAGGGTGGCGCGGGCGTCGCCGCGGCCGGTGGCGAGGCGCCGGACGAGCAGGTCGACCTCGGTGCGCAGGTCGTCGAAGCGCACCGCGTAGTGCGCGAGACCCTCCTGCGGGTCACCGGCCTGCCACGAGCCGACGCTGCGCTCGCCGTCCGCGGTGCGCACCCACACCGTGCCGTCCTCGTCGACCCGGCCCCAGCGCCCCGGCTCGGTGGCCGCGGACGGGACGGACGGGATCGCCGGCGGGGGCGCGCCGTCGGTGGGGGCGTGGGGCGGCTCCGTGGGCGGCTCCGTGGGCGGCTCCGTGGGTGCCGGCTCCGGTGGCGTCGCGGCGCCGGACGCCGCCCGGTCGACCTCGCCCGGAGCCTGCTCGTCGGTCATCGG
>JAQSWW010000068.1 GCA_029266415.1 Actinomycetospora sp.
CTGCTCGACCTGTCGATCCAGCCGATCATGTTCGTGCTGCTGTTCACGTTCGTGTTCGGCGGGGCGATCGGCGGCTCCACCGACGCCTACCTGCAGTTCGCGCTCGGTGGGCTGATCGCGCAGAACGCGCTGTTCCTCACCATCTACACCGCGACCGGGCTGGCGACCGACCTGCAGAAGGGCACGTTCGACCGGTTCCGCAGCCTGCCGATCGCCCGCTCGGCACCGTTGACGGGCCGCATCCTCGGCGACGTGCTGCGCCAGCTCTGGTCGCTGGTCGTCCTGCTGGCGATCGGGGTGGTGCTCGGCTTCCGGATCACCACGAGCCCGCTCGCGGTCGTCGCCGCCTTCGGGCTGCTGGTGGCGTTCACGGTGGCGTTCTCGTGGACCTCGGTGCTGCTCGGCGTCCTCGCGCGCGATCCGGAGAAGGTGCAGATCTACGGGTTCACGGTGCTGTTCCCGCTGACGTTCGCCAGCAACGCGTTCGCGCCCACGGAAACGATGCCGGGGTGGCTGCAGGCCTGGGTGTCGATCAACCCGGTGACCCGCATGGCCGATGCGCTCCGCGGCCTGCTGGTCGGCGGCCCGGTGGCCGCCAACGTCGTCGCCACGCTGCTGTGGGGCGTCGCCTTCGCCGCGGTGTTCGGTCCGCTCGCGGTGTGGGCGTTGCGCACGCGCGTCTGAGGTACGCCGGGGGGCGCGGCAAGGGTCACCATGGAGCCATGACCGAGCAGCTCGCGCCCGCGCCCGGGAGCACCGGCATCCCCGACGACCTCGTGGAGCGGGCGGTCGTCCGCGCGGACCAGTGGGCGCGCGCCGGGTCCGTGGAGACGGCCACGGGCCCGTCGGCGCAGCTCGCCGCGCTCATGCACGACCCGGACGGCGTCGACTTCACGCTGCGCTTCGTCGACCGCGTCGCCCGCCCCGCCGACGACGACGCCGCGGCGCGGGAGCTGGCGCGGCTCGCGGGCCCGGGCGCGCCGCTGCCGGCGTTCATCGGCGGCCCCGACCGGGCGCTGCTGCGCGCCGGGGCGGCGCTGGCGCCCCGCGCGCCGCGGGTTGTGGTGCCCCTGGCCCGGCGGCGCCTGCGCCAGCTGGTCGGGCACCTCATCGTCGACGCCGACGGGCGCGGGCTCACCCGGCGGCTGCAGGAGGCCCGCGACGAGGGCTTCCGTCTCAACCTCAACCTGCTCGGCGAGGCGGTGCTCGGCGACGACGAGGCCGGCCGGCGCCTCGAGCGCACGATGGAGCTCCTGCGCCGCGGGGACGTCGACTACGTCTCGGTCAAGGCCTCGTCGGTGGCGAGCCAGCTCGTGCCGTGGGACCTCGAGGGCAGCCGCGACCGGCTCGTCGAGCGGCTCACCCCGTTGTACCGGCTGGCCCGGGAGACGGGGTCGTTCGTGAACCTCGACATGGAGGAGTACAAGGACCTCGACCTCACGGTCGCGCTGTTCACCACGCTGCTCACGCGCCCGGAGTTCCACGACCTCCCCGCGGGGATCGTGCTGCAGGCCTACCTGCCCGACGCGCTCGGCGCGCTCGAGGAGCTGGCCGCCTTCGCCCGCGGGCGCGTGGCGGCGGGCGGCGCGCCGATCAAGGTGCGGCTGGTCAAGGGCGCCAACCTGTCGATGGAGCGGGTCGACGCCGAGCTGCACGACTGGCCGCAGGCCCCGTACGCCACCAAGGCCGAGGTCGACGCCAACTACGTGCGGCTGCTCGACCGCGCGCTCGGCGGCGACCTCGTCGACGCGCTGCGCCTCGGGGTCGCGAGCCACCACCTGCACCACGTCGCGCTGGCCGTCGAGCTGGCCGCGGCGCGCGGGGCCGAACGCCAGGTCGACGTCGAGATGCTGCAGGGCATGGCGCCGGCGCAGGCGCGGGTGGTCGCGCGCGACGTCCGGGAGCAGCTCGTGCTCTACACGCCCGTGGTGCACACCGGCGACTTCGACGCCGCCGTCTCGTACCTCGTGCGCCGCCTGGAGGAGAACGCCTCGCCGGAGAACTACCTCTACGCGCTGTTCTCCGACGCCGGACCGGCGTCGTACGAGGACCGGTTCCGGGCGTCGGTGCGCGACCGCGACGCGGTGCCGGCGACGCCGCGCCGCACCCAGGACCGGTCGACCGAGCACGTCGAGCTCCCGGACCGCTTCCGCAACGAGCCCGACACCGACCCCTCCCTGTCGGCCAACCGCGCGTGGGCGCTGCGGGCCATCGCCACCGGGCCACCCGCGGTGCGCGAGCCCGAGCTGACCGACCCCGCCGCCGTCGACGCCGTCGTCGACCGGGCCGCCACGTCCCCCTGGAGCGAGCGCACCCCGGCCGAGCGCGCCGCGGTGCTGCGCGCGGCGGCACGGGCCCTGGCCGCCGCGCGCGGGGACCTGTTGACCGTCATGGTCGGCGAGGCCGGCAAGACGGTCGCCGAGGCCGACCCCGAGATCTCCGAGGCGGTCGACTTCGCGGCGTACTACGCCGACCGGGCTCTCGAGCTGGAGGGAGCACCCTTCGTCCCCGACCGCGTCGTCGTCGTCACCCCGCCCTGGAACTTCCCGATCGCCATCCCGCTCGGCGGCTGCGTCGCGGCGCTGGCGGCGGGCGCGTCGGTGGTGATCAAGCCGGCGCCGCAGGTGCGGGCGTGCGCCGAGGTCGGCGTCGCCGCACTGCACCGGGGCGGCATCCCCGCCGACGCGCTGCAGCTCGTGCACACCGACGAGAGCGACGCCGGCCGGCGGCTCGTCACCCACCCCGCGGTCGACCACGTCGTGCTCACCGGGGCGTCGCAGACGGCGGCGCTGTTCCGCTCGTGGCGCCCCGACCTGCGCCTGGTGGCCGAGACCAGCGGCAAGAACGCGCTGGTCGTGACGCCCAGCGCCGACCCCGACCTCGCGGTCGCCGACCTCGTGCGGTCGGCCTTCGGGCACGCCGGGCAGAAGTGCTCGGCGGCGTCGCTGGCCATCCTGGTCGGCTCGGTGGCCTCGACGCGCACCGCGGCCGGGAAACGGCTCCACCGCCAGCTCGCCGACGCCGTCCGCACCCTGCGCGTCGGCCGCGGCAGCGACCCGTCGGTGATGGTGGGCCCGCTGATCGGGCCGCCCGGCCCGGAGCTCGAGCGGGCCCTGACCCGGCTCGACCCCGGCGAGCGCTGGCTCGTCGAGCCCCGGCGCCTCGACGACACCCTGTGGAGCCCGGGCGTGAAGGAGCCCGTGGCGGCGGGGTCGTGGTTCCACCGCACGGAGTGCTTCGGGCCGGTGCTGGGGCTGATGCACGCGGCGACGCTCGACGAGGCCATCGAGCTGCAGAACGCCACCGGTTACGGGCTCACGGGCGGCCTGCACGCGCTCGACCCGGACGAGATCGCGCACTGGACCGAGCGCGTCGAGGTCGGCAACGCCTACGTCAACCGCCACATCACGGGCGCGATCGTGCAGCGGCAGTCGTTCGGGGGCTGGAAGGGCTCGGTCGTGGGGCCGGGCGCGAAGCCGGGCGGCCCGAACTACGTCGCGCAGTTCGGGAGCTGGCACGACGGGTCCCTCGACGCGCTGCCGTCGGCGCCGCTGTCGCCGGCCGTCGCCGAGGTGCTCGCCGACGCGGCGCCGGGCTTCACGGCCGACGACCTGACCTGGCTGCGCGCGGCGGCCGCGTCCGACGCGGCGGCGTGGCGCGACGAGTTCGCCGTCGAGCACGACCCGACGGGCCTGCGCACGGAGGCCAACGTGTTCCGGTACCGGCCGCTGCCCTCGCTGCGGCTCGTGGTGGCGTCGGACGGCGCGGCGCGCGACGTGCTGCGGGTGCGGCTCGCGGCGGCGTGCGCGGGGGTGCCGGTGTCGGCGGTGGGGCCGGACGTCGACCCGGGTCCCGCGGAGCGCCTGCGGGTCGTCGGCACGGCGCCCGAGGCGCTGCGCCGGGCCGCGGCAGCCGTGGGCGCGTCGCTCGTGGACGCGCCGGTGGTGGCCGACGGGCGCCGGGAGATGCTCACGGTGCTGCGTGAGCAGGCGATCAGCCGCACGCGACACCGCTTCGGTCACGTGGAGGACTGAAACCGGGCCGTGATGCGTTGGACCGGACATGGCGCAGATGACGATGTACACGACCGGCTGGTGCGGCTTCTGCCGCCGTCTGAAGATGCAGCTCGACCGCGAGGGCATCGGCTACGACGAGGTCGACATCGATCGCACGCCCGACGCCGCGGAGATCGTGATGGAGGTCAACGGCGGCAACCGCACCGTGCCGACCGTCGTCTACCCCGACGGCAGCGCGGCGACCAATCCGAGCTTCGGCGAGGTCAAGCAGACCCTGGCCCGCGTCGAGGCCGCCTCGTAGTGAGCCTCAGCCGGCGGCGGCCCACGCCTCGAGCATCGCGCGGGCGATGGAGACGCCGCCGGGGAGGATGAGCTCACGCCCCGCCCCCGCCTCGAACGCCGTGCCCCCGACGCCCCGGGCACCGCGCGCGGCGCCGTCCCGGTGCGACCACTCCCCCGCGTCGAGGGCGGCCTGCAGCTCGGCGCGGGTCACCCAGCGGGCGCTCTCGATCTCGCCCTCCTGGAGCCTGATCGGCTGGTCGGGGTCGGCGACGGCCGCGAACCCGATCATCAGCGAGCGCGGGAACGGCCACGGCTGGGAGCCGAGGTACGAGATCGTGTGCACGTCGACGCCGACCTCCTCGGCGCACTCGCGGGCCACGCACGCCTCGAGCGACTCGCCGGCCTCGACGAACCCCGCGAGCACCGAGTAGCGCCCCGCCGGCCAGATCGGCTGGCGCGCGAGCAGGACGCGGGCCTGGTCACCCGCCCGCCCGTCGTGCACGAGGCAGATCATCGACGGGTCGGTGCGCGGGTACTCCTCGTGCCCGTGCGCGGTGCACAGCCGCGCCCAGCCCGACTTGATCGCGTACGTCCCGGAGCCGTCGCGGGCGCAGAAGCGGCTGCGGTCGTGCCAGTTGAGCAAGGCCACCGCGGTGGTCAGGAGCCCGGCGCCGCGGGCGTCGAGGTCGGCGCCCGACGAGCGCAGGTCGGTCCAGTTCTCGTGGTCGGGCCCGCCGCCGCTGCGCGCCCACTGCTCCTCGGTGAGGAACCCCGAGCCGGCGTCGTTGCCGTGCGCCTCGGCGGGGTCGGGGACGCGCAGCGCCCAGTACGCGGTGCCGTCCTCCTCGCCGAGCAGCACCGCGTCGTCGGGCACCGCGTCGCCGATCGCCGGGGTCGCGGCGAGGGTCAGCGCGAGCGTGCCGTCGTCGCCCCGCTCGACGGGCGTCCGCCCGTGCGGGTCGACGAGCACCACGCGGGCGTCCGGCCACAGCGCCGCGACGTGGTCCGGGTCGACGCGCAGCTGCTCGCGGCGGTCGACCGTCGAGCGCGAGAGCGCCGGGTCGGCGTCGAGGTGGAACGCGGCGCGCAGGTCGGGGCCGGCGGTCCCTGACGTCACGGGAGCTCCACCCCGCCGAGGGCGCGCAGCCCGGGACCGGCACGTCCGGCGTCGGCGACGACCACCCCGGTGAACCCGGTCGGCGCGAAGAACTCCGCCGCGGCCGCGGCCACCTCGTCGACCGTGACGGCCTCGATCCGCGCCGGGTGCTCGCGCACCCACGACGACGACAGGCCCTGGGCGGCGAGCGCGGCCACGGTCGAGGCGTAGCCGGCCTGCGTGGTCATCGAGATCAGCAGCGACCCGACGAGGTAGCGCCGCGCCGACTCGACCTCGTCGGCGCTGGGGGGCACCACCGCGAGCCGTCCCAGCTCGTAGCGCGCCTCGAGCAGCGCCGGCGCGGTGACCTCGGAGGCGACGTCGGTCTCGACGGTCAGCACCGCGCCGTGCGGGTCCAGCTCCAGGCTCGACGACGCGTGGTAGGTGTAGCCCTTGTCCTCGCGGAGGTTCTCGACCAGCCGCGACGAGAAGTAGCCGCCCAGCGTCAGGTTCGCCAGTTGCAGCGCGGGATAGCGCGGGTCCGTGCGGCCCACCGCCGGCGCCGACAGCCGCAGCTGCGACTGCACCGACCCCGGCCGGTCGACCAGCAGCAGGTCGCCCGCCGTCAGCGGCGGCAGGGCGTCCAGCCCGACGGCCCGGCCCGTCGACCACGCGGACAGCGCGCGCTCGACGCGGCCGACGGCGTCGGCCGGGTCGAGGTCGCCGACGAGCACGAGCACCGAGCCGCCCGGGCGCAGCGCCGAGTCCTGCAGCGCGCGCACCGCGTCGGCGGTGACCGCGGTGACCTCCTCGGGGCGCGGCATCTCGCGCGTCACGGGGTGGTCTCCGTAGCGGCGTTCCTGCAGCGCCCGGCGGGCGATCACCGAGGGCTGCGCGGACGCCAGCTCGATGCGCTCGACGAGCCGGTCCCGCTCGCGGGCGAGCTCGTCCTCGGGGTGGGCGGCGGCCACGAGCAGGTCGGCGAGCACCTCGAGCAGCGTGTCGGTGCCGTCGGCCAGCGCGTGCCCGGAGACCGACAGGCGCTCGGGGTCGACCGAGAACCCGATCTCGCCCCCGACGCCCGCCAGCTCGTCGTCGACGGCCACGCGGCTGCGGCTCGCGGTGCCCGACAGGATCGTGGTGGCGAGCACCTCGGCCACCGCGGCGTGGTCGGAGTCGTCGCGCCCGCTCTGGTCGGCGAACG
Source organism: Actinomycetospora sp. (assembly GCA_029266415.1). Lineage (GTDB taxonomy): Bacteria > Actinomycetota > Actinomycetes > Mycobacteriales > Pseudonocardiaceae > Actinomycetospora. The sequence goes on from JAQSWW010000068.1 coordinate 6,599, forward strand.
GAACCCGCAGGCGCAGCTCGACCATCGGCACCTCGGCGCGGCGCACGGCGATGACGCGCAGGCCCGAGTCGAGGACGGTGTCGACCTCCTCGGGCGCGGGCACCGCGCGCTGCGGACCCAGCGCGGGCAGCGGGCGCGGGCCGGTGGGCGTGCTGCCGATCTCGTCGGCGCTCCGTCTCGTGGAGGTGGTCACGCGGCACCCCCCGGCGTCACCGTGAGGACGGCGCGGGCGTCGGGACGCAGGCGCTTGGCGGCCGCGGCGACCGCGGACGGCTCCACGGCCGCGATCAGGCCGGGCAGCTCGTCGGCGAGCTCCGCGCGGCCCTGCACCAGCTCCGCGGAGCCGAGGGCGAGCATGCGGCTCATCAGCCGGTCGTGCTCCCGGTGCAGCGAGGACGCCCAGCGCGCGGTGACGCGGCGCAGCTCCTCGGGCTCGGGCCCGTCGGTGGCGAGGGTCGCGAGCTCGTCGTCGACGGCGGCGGTGATCCGCTGCGGGTCGACGTCACCGGGGTGCACGGCGGTGATCGTGAACGTGTCGGGGTCGCGCGCGTCCAGCGGGGCCCCCATCAGCCCGCACGAGGCCGAGACGTCGGTGACCAGCTCGTCGCCGTAGACCAGGCGCTGGGTCAGCCGCGCGGCCTCGCCGTCGGTGAGCAGGCTCGCGAGCACGGCGTGGGCCAGGTAGCCGTGCAGGTCGGTGGCCGGGTCGGGCAGGCGGTGGCCCAGGGCCAGGGCGGGCAGCGGGGCGTGCGCGTCGGTGACGGCGTCGCGGCGCTCATCCGTGGGCTCCGGCTCGGCGAAGCTGGGGCGCTGCGGCACCGGACGGGCCGGGATGTCGCCGAAGTGCCGCTCGACGAGCTCGGCGGCCTCGGCGGGGTCGAGGTCCCCGACGACGGTGAGCACCGCATTGCCCGGCGCGTAGTAGGCGTCGAAGAACGCCGCGGCGTCGTCGAGGTCGGCCTGCTCGAGGTCGGTGAAGTCGCCGTAGCCGTTGTGGGCGTTCGGGTAGGTGTCGTAGAGCACCGGCGGCAGCAGGATCCAGGGGAAGCCGCCGTAGGGCCGGTTGAGGACGTTGAGGCGGATCTCCTCCTTGACCACGTCCACCTGGTTGCGCAGGTTCTCCGTCGTCAGCTTCGGTGCGCGCAGCCGGTCGGCCTCGAGGAACAGGGCGCGCTCGAGCGCCGCGGACGGCAGGACCTCGAAGTAGTTCGTGTAGTCCTGGTGCGTCGAGCCGTTGAAGACGCCGCCCGAGGACTGCACGTGGCGGAAGTGCGCGAGCTTCTCCAGGCTCTCCGAGCCCTGGAACATCAGGTGCTCGAAGAGGTGCGCGAAGCCGGTGCGCCCCTCGGGCTCGGAGCGGAAGCCGACGTCGACGTGGACGGCGACGCCGACCACCGGGGCGGCCGGATCGGGCACCAGGAGCACGCGCAGCCCGTTGTCGAGCACGTGGCGGTGCAGCCCCTGACGGGGGGCGGTCACGCGGGAGGTCACACGGAGAGACCCTATCCGCGGTGCGGTCCGGCGGCCGGGCGGCGCGTCCCGGCGCTGCTCCCCCGGCTCCGGGCCGTGGCCCCCCGCGACGTGCCGGAGCGCTGCGCGGGGAGGCGGCGCCCCGCGTCGAGCCCGGCGGGCCGGCCCGCCCGGGGCGAGCGCGCGGGCCGGGACGCGGGCCGGTGGGTGCGCTCGGGCGCAGGAGCGGGGGTGCGGTCGGGCTGGCGGTCGGCCGGGCGGTCGGCGGGGCGGTCGGCGGGGCGGTCGGTCCTGCGGTCGGTGTCCCGACGGCGGGCGGGGGCCGCGGGGCGCGACGCCGTCGTGGTGACCGGACGCACCGGGCGGCGGACCGTTGCCAGGGCCGGCGTCCGGCGACGGCGCTCGTGCACCACGGCGACCAGGAGGCCCGCCGTGCCGAGGCCGGCGACGGCGGTGAGCAGGATCGCGAGCCGTCCCGTCAGCGGCGAGGCGCCGGCGGCGTCCTCGACCACGAGCGCGGCCGACGAGCCCGTGCCGAGCACCCGGGCCGGCGCGTCGGCCGGCTCGCCGCCGACGAACGCGACGCGCACGGTCATGCGGGCCCCCATCGGGCTGCCACAGCCGTCGAGCGGCACGAGGCGGCGCCCGGCCGGGCCCTCGACGGCGACGGTGTCGCGGGGGTCCGCGCCGACGCACGAGCTCGACGCCACGACGGTCGCGGGCCCGACGAGCTCGACGGGGCCCGGACCCGCGGGGGCGGCCCCGACGGCGTCGTTCGCCCGGGCGCTGACGGGGAAGGCCGCGACGATCAGCCAGACCGCGACGCCGGCGCCGACCGCCAGCGCGAGCAGGAGGGCGAGCACCGGGCGGCGGCGCCGTGTCCGCGTCGCGCGCACCGGCGTGCGGCGGGCGCCGCGCACCAGGTGGGAACGATCCAGAGCCGACCCCGCCGCTGCTCTCGTGGATGACACGGACGGGATTCAAACACCCGCGACGCCCCCACGATCGAGGCATCCGCGACGCTCACGATCCGGCGTCTGCTAGAGCGATCCGGGGACGTCGGACCGCTCCGCGACCGGCCCGACACCCGCTCGCCGACCCCGTGGGGTGACACCCCACCGGCCCCCTGGGACGGGTGGGTGACGGGCCCCCGCGACGCGACACGCCGCCCCGACCGTCACACCTTCGGTGGACCCGTGCCGCGACCCGGTCAGCAACGAACGCGCCGTTCGCTGCGCCCCGCGCAGCGAACGCGCCGTTCGCTCCACCCGGGAGCGCCCGTCGGTCTCGACGCGATCGTGCGCGTGGGTCCCCGGGAGCGGCTCGTCAGGCGAACGCGTCCACACCCGTGCGCTCCGCGGAGATCGCCCAGAGGCGGGCGGCGGCGTCCGGGTCGAGGGCGTAGGCGCGCACGCCGCGGCGCCCGGGCGAGGACGCGTCGGTGACCTCGGCGACGTCGCAGTCCTCGAGGTACAGCCCGCCGCGCCCGGCGAGCTGCGGCGAGGTCGCGGCCCAGACCTCGGTGGCGGCGCCGGCCTCGGGCGTCTTGAACCCCGCCGCGGCCTCCGGGGTGGGGTTGCCCTCCTCGTCGAGCCACCCGAGCGCCACCATCTCCGCGCGGGGCAGGTGGCGCTGCAGGGGCGTCAGGATCCCGCCGGGGTGCAGGGCGAACGCCCGCACGCCCTGCGGCGCGGCGAGGGCGTCGAGGTGCACGGCGAACAGGACGTTGGCGGTCTTGGCCTGCCCGTAGGCGGCCCACTTGTCGTAGGGCTCGGCGCGCCAGTCGAGGTCGTCGAACCGCACGGGCGAGCGGAAGTGCCCGGTGGACGACACCGACACGACGCGGGCGTCTCGGCCGCGCGCGATCGCCGGCCACAGCCGGTTGACCAGCGCGAAGTGGCCGAGGTGGTTGGTGGCGAACTGCGCCTCCCAGCCCGGCCCGACGCGCGTCTCCGGCGTCGCCATGATCCCGGCGTTGTCGATCATCATGTCGACCGCGCGGTCGGTGGCGAGGAAGCGGTCGGCGAAGGCGGCGACGCTGTCGAGGTCACCGAGGTCGAGGGCGTCGACCTCGACGTGCTCGAGGCCGTCGAGCGCCTCCTTCGCCCGGTCGGGGCGCCGGGCGGGGACGACGACGTGCGCGCCGGCCGCGGTCAGGGCGCGCGTCGCCTCGAGCCCGAGCCCCGAGTAGCCGCCGGTGACGACGGCCAGCCGGCCGGTGAGGTCGAGGCCCTCGAGGACCTCGGTGGCGGTGGTGTCCTTGCCGAAGCCGGACGGGATCGGGTGCTGCTCGTCGATCATGCGCCCGACGCTAGGCCTTCGAGTGCGCTCGAACGCAAGCCGCTACAGGCCGCGGGACCCCAGCAGCCGCCACAGGTGCGCGGTGGCCTCGGCGCCCGCGAGCAGCAGCGGCAGGACGGCGCGCTCGTCGGGGGCGTGGATGCGGTCCGAGGGCAGCATGACCCCGAGGAACGCCAGCGGGGCGGCGAGCTCGGTGGACAGCAGGGCCTCGGGGCCGCTGCCGCCCTCGCGCGCGGGCAGCACCTCGGCGCCGAGCGCGGCGCCCATGGCCTCCCGGATCGTCGTGACCAGCGTCGAGTCGACGTCGCAGACCAGCGGCGGGACGCCGGGACCGCCGGCGATGACCTCGGCCTCGATCCCGGGCGGGGTGTGTGCGGCGACGAACGCGCGGACGCCGTCGAGGACGCGCGCCGGGTCCTGGTCGGCGACGAGGCGGAACGTCAGCTTCGCGGTCGCCGCGTGCGGCACGATCGTCTTGTGCCCGGGGCCGCCGTAGCCGCCGTGCAGGCCGTTGACCTCGGCGGTCGGGCGCGCCCACAGCCGCTCGTAGGTGCTCCAGCCCTCCTCGCCGACGGTGGCGCGGGCCCCGGCGGCGGAGCCCGCCAGCCACGCCGCTTCGTCGAAGGGCAGCGCGGCCCAGGCGGCGCGCTCGCGGTCGCTGGGCGGGCGCACGTCGTCGTAGAAGCCGGGCACCTGCACGCGCCCGTGCCCGTCGTGCAGCGCCGCGACGAGCCGCGCGAGCTCGGTGACCGGGTTGGGGACGGCGCCGCCGAACTGCCCGGAGTGCAGGTCGACCTCGGCGCCGCGGAACACGACCTCGGTGTCGACCATCCCGCGCATGCCCGTGCACACGGTGGGGGCGTCGCGCCCGACCATCCCGGTGTCGGTGACGACGATCGCGTCGCACGCCAGCGCCTCGCGGTGCGCGGCGAGCAGGGACCCGAGGTGCGCCGACCCCGACTCCTCCTCGCCCTCGGCCAGCAGCTTGAGGTGCACCGCGGGGGCGTCCGCGCCGGTCGCGGCGAGGTGCGCGGCCACGCCGAGACGCACCATCGCCAGGTGGCCCTTGTCGTCGGAGGCGCCGCGCCCGCGCAGCTCCTCCCCCACGACCTCGGGCTCGAACGGGGCGAACGACCAGCCGTCGGCGAGGTCCGCGGGCTGGACGTCGTGGTGCCCGTAGACGAGGACGGTCGGCGCGGCCGGGTCGGCGGCCGGCCACGACGCGTACACCGCGGGCAGGGCGTCGGTGTCGTCCCACACCTCGACGTGCGGCCAGCCCTCGGCACGCAGCCGGTCGGCCAGCCACGCCGCGGACCGGGCGACGTCGCCGTGGTGGCCCGGGTCCGCGGAGATCGACGGGATGCGCAGCCAGTCCTGCAGGTCCTCGACGAACCCCTCGGCGCGGACGGCCACCTCGCGCGCTTCGGCCGACGTCCCGGCCGCCGTACTCGTCATGCCCGCACGCTAGCGGGCCTCCGCAGCCACGCGACGACGCCGAGCAGCACACCGAGGACGACCGGCGTGTACCAGAAGCCCTCGGTGAGGAAGAACAGCTGCGCGAGCGTGGCCCCGACCATCAGCGCGATCAGGCAGGACGCCGCGAGCCGGGCGAAGCGCGGGACCAGCAGGCCGATGCCGCCCGCGATCTCGAGGACCCCGACGACGTACCGCAGCCACTGGCCGGTCCCCAGGTCGGTGAAGATCTGGACGGCGTAGGCCTCGCCGAAGAGCTTCGGGGTGCCGGACCCCACGATGAACACCAGCGCCAGGAGCACCTGCAGCGTCCAGAGCGCGATCACCGTTCCGCGGGAGCGGGCCGGAGCGGGGGCGAACGTCGCGGTCATCGGGTCCTCCTGGGGTGCCGGGCTGTCGGCGAGGAGTCTGGTGGCGCGACGGTAGTTCGTCAATACTTATCGATACGGAAAGAGGACTCTTCCGTCCGGACAGGGCGGTCGGCTCTCCTGGTCCCCGTGACGCCCTCGGGATGGACCCCGCCGCCGGACTTCACCACCCGCCCGGTGCTCGAGGGCACGGTCGGGATGGCGGCGTCGACGCACTGGGCGGCGTCGGCCACCGCGATGGGCGTCCTCGAGCGCGGCGGCACCGCGTTCGACGCCGCGGTCGCGGCCGCCTTCGTCCTGCACGTCGTCGAGCCGCACCTCAACGGTCCCGGGGGCGACATGACGGCGGTGTTCGCCACGGCCGGCGACCCGACCCCGCGGGTGCTCGACGGCCAGGGCCCGGCGCCCGCCGCGGCGTCGGCCGCGCGCTACCGCGCCGAGGGGCTCGACCGCGTGCCCGGCGCCGGGGCGCTGGCCGCCGCGATCCCCGGCGCGGTCGACGCCTGGTGGCTGCTGCTGCGCGACCACGGGAGCTGGGAGGTCGGCGACGTCCTCGCCCCCGCGATCGGCTACGCCCGCGACGGGGTCCCCGCGGTGCCGCGCGTCGCGAGCACCATCGCCGCCGTCGCCGACCTGTTCCGCGAGCACTGGCCGACCTCGGCCGCCCTCTGGCTGCCCGGGGGCCGGCCGCCGCGCCCGGGCGAGGTCCTGCGCAACCCCGCCTGGGCGGACACCCTCGTCCGGCTCGTCGCCGCGGCGCAGGGACCCGACCGCGCCGCGCGCATCGACGCCGTGCGCACCGTCTGGGCCGAGGGTTTCGTCGCCGAGGCCGTCGCGGCGTCGTGCCGCACCCCGCACCGCCATGCGTCGGGCACCGACCACGCCGGCGTGCTCACCGTCGCGGACACCGCCGGGTTCCGGGCGCGGGTGACCGACGCCGCGGTCGGCGAGTTCCGGGGCCGGCGCCTCGCCAAGACGCCCGCCTGGGGCCAGGGGCCGGCGCTGCTCGCCGCGCTGGCGGTGCTCGACGGCTTCGACGACGCCGAGCTCGACCCGTCCTCCGAGATCGGCGCGCACCTCGTGCTCGAGTCCACGAAGCTCGCGCAGGCCGACCGCGACGCGTGGTTCGGGGAGTCCGGGGACCTGGTCGACGTCGGCGCGCTGCTCGCCCCCGACTACGTCGCGGCCCGCCGCGCGCTGATCGGGGAGACGGCGTCGCCCGACCTGCGGCCCGGCCGCCTCGGCGGGCGCGACCCCGTGCTCGCCGACCTCGCCGTCGGCGGCGAGGCGCCCGCGGTGACGGGCGACGCCGCGGTCGGCGAGCCCACCGTGACCCTCGCCGGCGAAACCCGCGGCGACACGTGCCACCTCGACGTCGTCGACCGCGCGGGCAACATGGTCTCGGCGACCCCGTCGGGCGGGTGGCTGCAGTCGTCGCCGACGATCCCGGAGCTCGGCTTCGCGCTCGGGACGCGGCTCCAGATGACGTGGCTGCAGGAGGGGCTGCCCGCGACGCTGACCCCCGGCCGGCGGCCGCGCACCACGCTGACCCCGACCCTGGTGCTCGACGACGACGGTCCGGTCACCGCACTGGGCTCGCCCGGCGGCGACCAGCAGGACCAGTGGCAGCTGCTGTACCTGCTGCGCACGCTCGTCGGCGGCTATGACCCCCAGCAGGCCATCGACGCGCCCGCCCTGCACTCGACGTCGGCGCCCAGCTCGTGCGGGCCCCGGCGGCGGGAGCCCGGCGGCGCGGTGGTCGAGGACCGCCTCGGCGACGCGGTGATCGCGGGCCTGGCCCGGCGCGGGCACCGCGTCACCCGCAGCGGGCCGTGGACGCTGGGCCGGCTCTCGGCGGTCGGCATCGACCGCGCCCGCGGCGTGCTGTGGGGCGCGGCGAACCCCCGCGGGATGCAGGGCTACGCAGTGGGCCGCTGACGAGCGCGTCTGCCACGCTGCCGACCATGATCCGCCGTGCGCGCCGCCCGTCCCCGCCCCCGGCCGTGCTGGCCGGCGCCCTGGTGACGATGGGCGTGCTGCACGGGGTGGTCCCGCAGCCGTTCGACACGATCGTGCCGCCGTGGCTGCCGGGGTCGGCGCGCTTCTGGACCTACGCCAGTGGGGCTGCCGAGCTCGCCGTCGGCGCCCCGCGCACCCGCCGGCTCGGCGCGCTGGCCGCCGCGGCGCTGTTCGTCGCCGTGTTCCCGGCCAACGTGCAGATGGCGTGGGACTGGCGCCGCCGCCCGTGGCCGTACCGGGCGGTGGCGCAAGCGCGCCTGCCCCTGCAGGTGCCGATGGTGGCCCACGCGCTGCGGGTGCGGCGCGAGGCGGCCTCAGCCGGGGTCTATCCGACGCCGAGCCGCGCCGCGCCGAGCACGCCGTCGGGGTCGACGCGGCGGCGCACGGCGTCGATGCGCTCGATCTCCTGCGACCCCCAGGCGAGCTCGGGGCGGGCGGCGACGCTGTACGGGTTGACCCAGTTCAGGCCCGTGCGCGACGCCGACCAGGGCGCCAGGGCGTCGACGAGCCCGCGTCCGACGGCCGGCACCACCTCGGTCAGCCCGGGGACCAGGGGTCCGACGACACCGACCATGAAGCGGGCGTCGCGCGGCGCGAGGCCCTGCGTGCCGCGCTCGGCGGCCCCCGCCAGGTGGCGCAGCTCGACGAGGAAGAGCGGGATCTCCTGCTCCGCCCCGGCCGCGGCGAGCACCGTCTCCACGGTGTCGGCGGCGACGTCGGCCAGGAAGCACCCGTCGGCCCAGAACGGCATGGGGTCGGGCGGGTCCAGGTGGACGGTGTCGATCGCGGCGTACGACATCTCGTCGATCATGTCGATCATCGGCGTGGCGACCGCCCGCATCGGCGCGAGCAGCGCGCGGCCCTCGTCCGCCGACCCGAGGTGGGCGACCCGCAGGTGCGCCACCGTGCGCCCGCGCAGGGGCGGCGGGACGGCCTCCATGTCGGGGGCCCGCAGGATCGCGACCGACGTCGTCATGTCCTCGGGCAGCGTCGGCGCCCACCGCTGCCAGGCCCGCAGGACGGCCGCGATGTCCTCGGCGGGCCAGAACGCGCTGCCGCCGTACATCCGCGGCACCTCGATGAGCTCGAACTCGATCTCGGTGACGATGGCGACCGCGTCCTTGCTGCCGAGCACGACGTCGAACAGCTCGGGGTCGGACTCCGCCGTGACGTCCCGGATCTCGCCGTCGCCGGTGACGACCTGCAGGCGCCGCACCCGGTCGCTCGCGTAGCCGTACCGGCGGATGAAGGGCCCCACGCCGCCACCCGTGGTGTAGCCGGTGATCCCGACGTCGGAGGACGACCCGTTGAGCCCGGCGAGCCCGAGGGGCGCGGCCGCCTCGATGAGGCGCGCCCACTTCACCCCGGCGCCCACCGTGGCCCGGCGGGTGACCGGGTCGATGTCCAACCGGTCCATGCGCCGGGTGGTGATGGCGAGCGTGCCGCGCTGGGAGAGGTCGCCGTGGCCCGTGGCCAGCACGCCGACACGGATCCCCCGCGCCGCGGCCCAGCGCACCGCCGCGGCCACGTCCTGCGCGCCGGTCGCGCCGACGACGGCGATCGGGGCATGCTCGAGGGCCAGGTTGTAGCCCGCCAGCTCGGTGACCGTCTCGACGTCGCCGGGCGCGTGCACCGGGCCTGCCACGGCCCGCCGCAGCTCCGCCAGGTCCAGGGCCTCCGAGGCCGTCGTCGCGGTGGTCCCACCCAGCTCGGTCATCGCACGCTCCGTGTCGGTCCTGCCGTCCAGAGGAGTGAACGGCGGTGGTGATCCACGGTAGAGAGTCACGCTGAGTGCAACAAGTCCGATTACGGTGGACCGACGGACACGCTGCGCGACGACGCGGCGCGCCGATCGATCACCGAGGGTTGCCGCGCGGGCGGATCGTCGCGTGCGGCAGCGCGGGCGCGGGCAGGCGGGCTGCCGCGCCTCGCCGGCCGTCGCGCCCGACGTAGCCCTCGACCTCGCCGAAGCGCTCGCTCCCGGCCTCCCACGCCTCGCGGAACGCGACGATCTCGTCGTGGCTGCGGCCGACGAAGTTCCACCACATGACGATCTGTTCGCCGAAGGGCGGGCCGCCGAGCAGGACGAGGCGGGCGGGCTCGTCGCCGGTGTCGGTGATCTCCAGCGTGCGCCGACCGGGGTCGACGACCCCGAGCTCCCCCGGCTCGAGGGGCCGGCCCTGCAGCGCGACGCGGCCCCGGTCGACGAGCAGGGCGTGCTCGAACGTCGGGTCGACGGTGAGCGTGGTCCGGGCACCGGGCTCGAGGAACAGTTCGGCGCCGAGCAGCGGCGTGGGCGTGAGGACGGGCGACCGCTCGCCCCCGAGCTCGCCGAGGAACACCCGCGCGGTGGCCCCGCCGAGGTCGGTCGGCGGCGGCACGTGGTGGGCGAAGTCGCGCGGGGCGTCGCGGGCACCGTCGGGCAGCGCGACCCAGAGCTGCACGCCGTGCAGCACCGTGGTGTCCGGCGTGCTGACCTCGGAGTGGGCGACGCCGTGCCCGCCGGTCATGAGGTTGAGCTCGCCCGGACGCACTATCGCGTGCACGCCGAGGCTGTCGCGGTGCTCGACCTCGCCGGTGAACAGCCAGCTCACGGTAGCGAGCCCGGTGTGCGGGTGCGGCGGGACGTCCATGCCGCCCGTGGCCGAGGTGTCGTCGGGGCCGTAGTGGTCGACGAAGCACCAGGCGCCGACCAGCGACCGCTGCCGCTGGGGCAGGGTGCGGCGCACCGTCATCGCCCGCGGCCCGCCGAGCGGCACCGCCCGGGGTGTCAGGACCTCGACCTCGGGGGCGGCCCCGCCCGGGGCGCACTGGACCTCGACGGGCGCGGTCTCGGTGTTGCTCACCGCACCATCATGCGACGGCTCAGCGGGGGTCGGGGTCATCATGCGACGGCTCAGCGGGGGTCGGGGTCGACGTCCTCGTCCGGCCCGTCGTCGGCGTCCGGGTCCCGCTCCGGGCCGGCGGCCGGCGGGGCCTCCGGGTCGCCCTCGGGCACCCGCAGCTCCTCGGGCACCGCGGCCACCAGCGCGCGCAGGCCCGCGGCGTCGAGGAGGTCGGCGGGGGCGACGGTGCGGTCGTGGCGCACGTAGTGCAGCGCCGCGCGCACGCGCTCCACCGGCAGGCCCGACAGCGACGCCCACGCCAACCGGTAGGCCGCGAGCTGCACGGCGAGGGCCGGCAGCGCGTCGTCGCGCGGGAGCCCGCCGGTCTTCCAGTCGACCACGGTGGCGCCGCCGTCGGGGTCGGCGAACACCGCGTCGATCCGCCCGCGCACCAGCGTGCCCGCGACCTCGGTCTCGAACGGCACCTCCACCGCCACCGGTGTGCGCGTGGCCCAGCGGCTGGCGGTGAAGCGGTCGCGCAGCTCGGTGGCGTCGGCGGCGCCCGCCGGGTCGGCGGCGTCGGCGGCCTCGTCGTCGGCGGCGCCGGGCAGCTCGTCGAACTCGAGCAGCTCGGTGGCCGAGAACCAGCGTTCGAGCCACGCGTGGAACTCGGTGCCCCGCCGCGCCCGCGGGTCGGGCGGCCGGGGCACGGGGCGGCGCAGGCGCCGAGCCAGCGCGTCGGGGTCGGCGGCGAGGTCGACGAGCTGGCTGACCGAGAGCTGCGGGGGCAGCAGGACCCGCGCGTGGCGGTCGCGCGCCGCCGCCCGCTCGGCGAGCAGGACCTCGATGTCGGCGGCCCAGCCGTCGGCGTCGGGGGCCTGTTCGGCGGACTCGGTCCCCTCGGCCTGCTCCGCCCGGCGCCGGCGGGCGGCCCGGACCATCGCCGCGCCCTCGTCGACCGCCGCGCGGCGGGAGCCGAGCGGGTCGACCGGCCACGGCGCCTCGTGCACCGCGGCGGCGAGGGGGTTGGCCTCGTCCTCGGCCGGGGGCTCGGCCCAGGTGTCCACGACCCCGCACCGCCCGCCGCCCGCGGCGGCGAGCTCCCCGACCTCGGTGAGGAGGTCCGAGGGCCCGCGGGCGGTGTCGCCGGTCTCGCCCCACCAGTGCCCGGAGACGAGCAGGGCGTGCTCGGCGCGGGTGAGCGCGACGTAGAACAGGCGCCGCTCCTCGACGAGGCGGCGATCGTCGAACGCCCGCTCGTGGGCGTCGAGGCGCTCGGCCACCTCCTTGCGGTCGGCCGCGCCGTCGAGCTCGAGCTCGGGCAGGTCGGGGCGGTCGCCGCGCAGGTGCACCGGCAGCGACGCGATCGACGTCAGCCACGACCCGGAGCGCTTGGTGCCCGGGAAGATCTTGTCGCAGACGTGGGGCAGCGCGACGAGCTCCCACTCGAGGCCCTTGGCCGCGTGGACCGTGAGCACCTGGACCCGCGTGCCGCCCGTCGCCGGGTCGGCCACGTCGACCTCGCCCGGCGTCAGGCCGTCCTCGGCCTCCTCGGCCGCGTCGAGGTAGGCGAGCAGCGCGCTGACCGTCGCCGTGCCGCCCGAGGAGGCGGCGCCGGCGGAGAAGTCGGCGACGACCTCGGCGAACGCGTCGAGGTGCGCGCGCCCGACGGGGCCGGGGCGCGCCGCGGTCTCGACGTCGAGCAGCAGCACCCGCTCGACGTCGGCGACGAGGTCGACCAGGGGCGCGGTGACGCGGCGGCGCAGCATCGCCAGCTCGTGGGCGAGGTGCCGGAGCCGCGCGAAGCCCGCGGCCGAGTAGCGCGCCGCCGGCCCCGGGTCGTCGAGGGCGTCGACCAGCCCGGCGCGCTCGGCGTGCTCGCCGGGGAGCGCCGCCGCGACCGGGTCGGGGACGGCGTCGCTGACGGTGGGCCCGTGGTCCACGGGTGCCGCCAGCTCGCGGGCACGGCGCCAGAGCGCGGCGAGGTCGGCGCCGCCGATGCGCCACCGCGCGCCGGTGAGCAGGCGGACCGCGGCCCCGCCGGCCAGCGGGTCGACCACCAGACGCAGCGCCGAGACGACGTCGCGCACCTCGGGCTCGTCGAGCAGCCCGCCCAGGCCGACGACCTCGACGGGCAGGTCGCGGGCGCGCAGCGCCGCGGCCAGCGCGCTCATGTCGGCGCGGCGACGCACGAGCACCGCGCTGGTCGGCGGCTCCCGGCCCGCGTCGGCGGCC
>JAQSWW010000069.1 GCA_029266415.1 Actinomycetospora sp.
ACGGACTGACCAACCGCGAGGTCGCCCAGGCCCTGTTCGTCGCCACCAAGACCGTCGAGACCCACCTCGGGCACGTCTACCGCAAGCTCGGCGTCACCGGGCGCGACGAGCTCGCCGCACGCCTGGTTGTGACGGGCGATGGCGATCCCAGCGCGACCGGATCGTGACGGGCGCTGGTGACACTCGACCGCCTCCCACCGGCGAGGAGCTCGCGATGATCACCGAACGGCTCGGGCTCACCGTCGTCCCCGGGGCAGGCTGGCGTGCGGCGGACGTCCGCACCGTCGCCCAGGAGGCCGAGCAGGCCGGGTTCGAGGCGATGTTCTCCACCGAGGTCAACAGCGACTCGATGGCCACCGCGCAGGTGATGGGCTCGGCGACCGAGCGCCTCACGGTGGGCACGTGGGTCGCGAACATCTACCTCCGGCACTCGTACCTCTGCGCGAAGGGCGCCGAGCTCATCGCCGACGACACCGGAGGCCGTTTCGTGCTGGGTCTCGGGGTCAGCCACCGTCCCGTGAACGACGCGCTCCGGGTCGACATGACGAACGCCGCCCACGACATCGTCGACTACGCGCGCGCGGTGCGGGACTGGTGGGAGGGCCGTGGCCCGACCACACATCTCCCGCAGAGCCCGGCGGCTCATCGCATCCCCGTCCACGTCGCCGCCCTGAGCCTGGCGGCGGCCGAGCGTGCCGCCGAGGTGGCCGACGGGCTCATGCCGACGATGTGGTCACCGCAGCGGGTGGAGAAGAGCGCCGAGTACATCGCCCGGGGGCGGGCCCGGGCCCCGGAACTCGGGAGGCTGGAGCTGACGCTGGGCCTGCCGACGTTCATCGGTGACGACCTCGACCGGCTGCGCGCGATCGCGCGGGAGAACCTCGCGCTCTACACGGGCTTCCCCTTCTTCCGTCGGATGTGGCGCGAGAGCGGCTTCGTCGACGAGGCCGACGCCATGGAGCGGGGCGCCGGCCCGGCCGGGCTGAGCGACGAGCTCCTCGACTCGTTCTGCCTCATCGGACCGCTGTCGCGCTGCCGCGAACGACTGGCGTCCTATCGCGCGGCGGGAGTCGACCTCCCCATCCTCAACCCGCCCGTCGGGCCCCGGGCAGCGCGTGACGTCGTCCACGCGTTCGGCGGATCCTGACCGCCGTCACCACTCAGCCCGTCGGGCCCCGGCCCCGAGCGCCCCGTGTCGGGGCACGACCCCCGAGGTTCCGGCCTCGAAGAGCGGATCAGGCCTGGGCCAGCGCCGGGCGGGCGTCGGGGAGCTCGGCCTCCATCTCGCGCACGAGCGGGAGCACCTTCGCGCCGAACTGCTCGATCTCCTCCTTGACGTGCAGGAAGCACAGCAGGGAGAGGTCGACGCCCAGCTTCTTGTACTCGACCAGCCGCTCGGCGACCTGCTCGGCGGTGCCGATGAGCTGGCTCTTGAAGCCGTCGTTGTACTGGACGAGGTCCTCGAACGACGAGTCCGCCCACATGCCCTTCTTGTCCGACGCCGACGCGCCGGCCTGCTGCACGGCCTGGCGGAACCCCTCGACCTGCTCGACGTTCGCCTTCGCGACGATCTCGCGCAGCGTGTCCCGGGCCTCCTTCTCGGTGTCGCGGACGATCATGAAGCCGTTGAGCCCGAACCCGACCGTGCGGTCGTGCTCGGCCGCCGTCGCGTTGATGACGTCGAGCTGCTCGGTGACGCCGTCGAAGTCCTTGCCGTTGGAGAAGTAGAAGTCCGACACCCGGCCGGCCATCTTCTGCGCGGCCGTGGAGTTCCCGCCCTGGAAGATCGTCGGGTGGGGCCGCTCCGGGGTGTTCAGCGGCTTGGGCTTCAGCGTGTAGTCGTGGAACCGGTAGAAGTCGCCGCGGAAGGTGAAGTCGTCGGACTCCCAGATGCCCTTGAGGCAGCGGATGAACTCCTCGGTGCGCCGGTAGCGCTCGTCGTGCTCGAGCCACGGCTCGCCGAAGGCGGTGAACTCGCCCTTGAACCAGCCCGAGACGACGTTCGTGGCGAAGCGGCCGTTCGTCAGGTGGTCGGCGGTGGCGCCGAAGTTGGCGAACACGCCCGGGTGCCACATGCCCGGGTGCACGGCGGCCATGACCTTGAGGCGCTCGGTGGCCATCATGATCGCCAGCGACAGCGACGTGGACTCGTGCTGGTACTCCGCGGAGTAGCTGGCCATGTAGCGCACCTGTGAGAGCGCGTACTCGAAGCCGTTGTTCTCGGCCGCGATCGCGGTCTCGCGGTTGTAGTCCCAGTTCCAGTCGGTGCGCTGCTCGATGGCGCTGGTGACCAGGCCGCCCGAGACGTTGGGGACCCAGTAGGCGAACTTCAGGGGCTCGGTGGGGATGCCGACGGACACGGCGAAGTGCCTCCTCGAAGAGGGGGTGGAGGGTGGAGCAGGGGGCGGTGAGGCGTCAGCGACGACAGAGCGTGGTCGCGAGCAGGCCGTGGTCGACGTGCCTCCGGCGCGTCAGCGGTGCCCAACCCACCGACGCGACGCTCCCGGTACCGCGGAGCCGTGTCAACCGCAGCCTGTCCTGCGTCACACCCCGGAGCCGGCGAGGGGCCCGGTCACGGCCGACGCCACACGTCGCGCTCGTGCAGGAGCTCGATCTGCTTCTCGGTGACCTCCCGGCGGTACTCCGCGTGGTCGTACGGCGCGCGGTCGAGATAGAGGTTCTTCGGATAGATCGGCTCGCGGTAGATGACCTGGTACTGCTCGGTCGTCAGGTCCTTCGCCCAGTTGCCGAACTGCGCACGGGCCCGGAAGTCGCGCAGCGCCTGGATGTCGATCGTGCCCGCCAGGTACGTGGAGTGGCCGGAGTACCCGACCTCCCCGACCACACTGCCGCGGTAGTCGCAGATCATGCTCGGCGAACCGAACGTGTCGATCGGGATGTCGGAGTCCGCGTCCAGGTAGTAGGTGCCGACCTGGTTGGCGACCACGTACATGTTGTTGTCCAGCGCCCGCGCCTTGTTCTGGATCTCGTAGAAGCCGTTGCCGGCGTGCGGGTGCGGATACGGCCCGCGGTAGGCCACCTCGCAGCCGTTCATGGCCAGGCCGCGCGCGTTCTCCGGGTACGACGCCTCGTTCGCCATCATCACGCCGAGGCGCCCGATCTCGGTGTCGGCCACCGGGTAGAACGCGTCGAGGCCGTCTCCGTAGAGCTCGACCCACCGGTCCCACACGTTGTGCGGCGTGACCGAGTGCTCGACGGGCAGCAGCGGCACCACCTTGTGGTGCTTCAGCACGATCTCCTGCTGGGGCGAGATCGCGAAGCCGACGTTGAAGAAACGGCCGGGGAACTCGGGGTGGCGCGCCTTCGCGGTCGCCATGACGTACGCGTCGTACCTCGCGGCCATGCGGCCGAGCGCATCGGTCTCGGGGCCGGGGATGTCGATCGCGCACACGCGCGCGAACCACTCGTGGTCGTGGTCGAGGACCTCGTCGTTGAAGCCCTGCAGCGCGCCTTCCGGAATGGTGATCAACCGGACGGGCAGCGCCATCGCCGAGAGCCACGACGCGGCCTTCACCAGGTGCTCGAGGTGCTCGATGTTGTGCTTGATCTCGTCGCGGTACCGGACACCGCGCATCGTCGGGACCAGCCCGACCACCTGGTAGGGCTCGATCACGTGAGCACTCCGTCCCTCACAACCCGAACAGCACCCGCAACGGCGTCACCGCAAAGTAGAGGACGAACGCGACCGCGACGACCCACATCAGCGGGTGGATCTCCCGGACGCGGCCGGTGGCGGTCCGCAGCAGCACCCAGCTGATGAACCCGGCGCCGATGCCGTTGGCGATCGAGTACGTGAACGGCATGACGACGATCGTCAGGAACACCGGCAGCGCGACCGAGAAGTCCGACCACTCGACGTCGCGCACCCCGCCGATCATCAGCGCGCCGACGACGACCAGTGCCGGCGCGGCCGCCTCGACGGGGACGACCTCGTACAGCGGGGTGAAGAACATGGCGGCGAGGAAGAGCAGGCCGGTGACGACGTTGGCGAGCCCGGTGCGCGCGCCCTCGGCGATGCCCGACGCGGACTCGACGAAGACCGTGTTCGAGCTCGAGGACGCCACGCCGCCGGCGACCGCGCCCGCGCCCTCGACGACCAGGGCCCGCCCGACCCGTGGGAGCTGCCCGTTCGCGTCGAGGACACCGGCCTGGCGACCGAGGCCGGTCATGGTGCCCATGGCGTCGAAGAAGTTGGCGAGCACGAGCGTGAAGACCAGCAGCGTGACCGCCAGCGCGGGCAGGCGCGCGAACGCGCCGAGGGAGACGTCGCCGACGAGCGAGAGGTCGGGCAACGAGACGATCGAATCGGGCAGGCCGGGGTAGCCGAGGTTCCAGCCCTGCGGGTTCGTCCCGTTCGACGGCCCGACCCGGACGATCGCCTCGACGACGATCGCGATCACTGTCGTGGCCAACACCCCGATGAGGATCCCCGCGCGCACGCCACGGGCGACCAGGACGCCGGTGAGCAGCAGCCCGAGGCAGAACACCGCGGTGGGCCAGGACGCGATCGAGCCCTCGATGCCCAGCCCGACGGGCACGGTGGTGTTCGCGGCGTCCGGCAGACGGCGGACGAAGCCCGCGTCGACGAAGCCGATGAAGGCGATGAACGTGCCGATGCCCGCCGCGATGGCGATCTTGAGAGGGTCGGGGATCGCGTTGAACACCGCGGTGCGGAACCCGGTGAGGCCCAGGATCACGATGATCACACCGTTGACCACGACCAGGCCCATGGCCTCGGGCCAGCTGACCTGCGGGGCGATCGTGACCGCGACCAGGGTGTTGATGCCGAGGCCGGTGGCCATCGCGAACGGGAAGTTGGCGACGAGGCCGAAGACGATCGTCATGACGCCCGCGACCAGCGCCGTCACCGCCGCGACCTGCGGCACCGAGAGCGTCATGCCCAGGACGTCGCGCTTCGCCGACGGCGACGCCGGGTCGATGCTGCCCAGGATCAAGGGGTTGAGGACCACGATGTAGGCCATCGTCACGAACGTGACGACGCCGCCGCGGACCTCCTGGACGACCGACGTCCCCCGCTCGTTCAGGCGGAAGAAGCGCTGCAACACGAGCGGGAGTCTGCCCGGATCACCCGGATCCCATGTGCGTGATCTTCACGGCTACAGCCGGGAAATCCACTCACGTAGGGTGCGGTGCGTGGCCCGCTTCGACCTGCACGCCGAGCCCCCGGCGCTGCCGACCCGGCTGACCGACCCCGTGCTGGCCATCCTCGTCGGCTCCGCGGTCTGGGTGGCCGTCGCGGTGGTGCTCGGCGTCCTCGCGGCCACCGGCGACCGTCCGCTCGACGTCTGGTTCGGCGCCGCGCTCGTCGGCATCGGCCTCGGGGTCGTGGGCATGATCGTGCTCGGCCTGCAGCGCCGCGCCCGGCGCCGCGGCGTCAAGTGGGCGCAGAAGACCAGCTAAGGCGCCAGGGCGGCGAGCAGGCCGCGCACGGGGTCGTCGGCGTGCACCACGCCGTCGCCGTCCACCCACGCCGCGGGCGTGTACTCGACGGGCGCCCCGCCGCGCTCGTCGTCGACGACGAGCACGCGCAGGCGGTCGTGCAGCACGAGCGCGCCCTCGGGCAGCGGGCGGCCCAGCGCCGCGGCCCAGGCGACGGCCGGCGCCAGGTCCTCCCACGGCACGGCGCGGCCGCCCTCGCGCACGGTGACGCGCACGCGCTCGGAGGCGGGCGCGAGGTCGAGCAGGTCGGCGAGCAGCGCCGGGTCGCCGGTACCGGGCAGGACGAGGGCCGCGAGCGGGAGGACGCCGGCGAGCTGCGCGCGGTCGAGGACGGCGGGCGGGACCCCGCGGGCGGCGCGGCCCGAGGAGCCGGTCTCGGCGTCGTGGACCAGCCCGTCGGCGGTGCGCACGCGGGCCGGCGGTTCGACGTCGGCCACGGACACCCGCCCGGCGGCCACGGCGTCGGCGAGCGCGGCGTGGGCGGCCGCGGCGCGCGCCGGCGTCACCGGGCGGGCGGGGTCGGCGAGCCGGGCGAGCAGGTCGGCGGCGTCGTCGGCACCCGCGACGCGCGCCCGCGTGCGCACCCCGACCGCGGCGAGGAAGGCCGGATCGAGGCGGGCGGCGACGTCGTCGGGCACCGGGTCGTAGAGGCCGTCGACGGCGGTCGCGCCCGGGAGGCGCCAGGCGGTGGGCGGACGTCCCGCGAGGCGCCCGTGGCGCCCGAGCCACCAGGCGGTGTAGGGCCGCGGGCCCTCGTCGTCGCCCGGCACCCCGACCGGGCGGGCGCCGCCGAGGGCCTCGCGGACCTCGCGGTCGGCGGCGAGCACGGGCCACGCCGCGTCCCAGCGGTCGGGGGCGACGAGGTCGAGGTCCCGGACGGCGACCAGGGGACCGGCGCCCTCGGCACGGTCGGGACCCCCGGGGCGGTCCGCGGCCGGGTCGATCTCCTCGGCCCACCACGTCTCCTCGTCGTCGAGGTCGTGGTCGGGCCCCACCGGGTCGTCGTCGCGCAGGACGGCGAAGCCGTCGAGGACGCCGATCGCGACCAGCGCGGCGCGCGGGTGGGCGGAGGCGACGGCCGGGTCGAGCACCCCGAGCGGCCCGTCGGGGTCGACGAGGTCGCGCAGCGCGCCGTCGGGCAGCACCAGCTCGTCCGCGCGCCGGTGCCCGCCGTCGGCGGCGCGCAGCGCCAGCGCGCCCATGTCGTCCCCGGGGTCGGCGCCCCCGGCCACGAGCGCGAGCACCAGCGCGGCGAGGGCGTCGGTGACGGCGCCCGCCGCGGCGTCGTCCTCCGAGCGCTCGACGGCGTCGCGCAGGGCGGCGTCGGCGAGCAGGGCCGGCCCCTCGAGGGCGCGGGCGCCGAGGGCCAGCAGCAGCGCGCGGACCGCGGCGTCGTCGTCGAGGCCCGGCGCGGCGACCCGCAGGCCCGGCACCGCGGCGGCGGCCAGGTGCTCCGCCACGGTCGTGTCGCCGCCGGGCAGCAGCACCTCGCGGGCACCGAGGACCACCCGGCCGTCGGCCAGCGGGACGGGCAGCGCGGCCAGGTCCTCGCGCGCGCCGGGGGCGGTCATCGCGGGCAGGGCGGCGAGGCCCGCCAGCAGCGCGCGCCACCACGCCACCGGCCGCTCCAGCCCGGCGAGGGCGTCGACGAGGGCCGCGACGCCGACCCGCGCCACGCCGACCGCGGCGAGCGCCCCGGCGTCGCGGGGCCCGGCCAGGCGGGTGTCGACGAGGCCGGGCAGCACGGGGGCGAGCTGCTCGTCGAGGGCGGCGAGGACGTCGGGCGGGCCGGTGGGGTCGAGGTCGAGGACCTGCGCGACGGCCGGGGGCACGTCCCCGGTGCCACCGGCCGCGGGCAGCCACGTGGCGGTGCGCAGCGCGGCGAGCACGCCGTCCCGCAGCGCCGCGTCGACCGCGGACGCGGGCAGGGCCGGACGGGGCACGAGCGCGGCGCGCTGCCGGGGCGGGCGGGCGCGCACGAGATCGGGGTAGGCGGCCGCGGCGGCGGCGAGCACGTGGTCGGTGACCGGGCCCGCCCGCACGTGCCGGCGGTCGGGGTCGAGCGGGACGCCGGCGAGCAGGCGCGCCGGCAGGGTGGTGCGCTCGTCGGTCGGGGTCGGCGCGTGCAGGACGTCGGGGTGCTCGGGCCCGACGGGCGGACCGTCGACGGGGACGGCCCACGTCGCGCGCCAGGCGGGGCGGGCGCGGTCCTCGACGGCGAGGGTGGCGCGCAGCTCCGCCGGGATCGCGCCCTCGACGTGGTGCACGTGCCAGCGCCGGGCCCCGACCCGCACGGTGCCGTCGGCCTCCGCGGTGCGCTCGACGACCCCGTCGGGCAGGTCGATCGCGTGCAGCGGGGGCAGGGCGAGCAGCAGGTCCTCGGCCTGCGCGGCGGCCGCGGCCAGCAGTGCGTCGGGGTCGAGGCCGGCACGCAGCGGCAGCCGGACCTCGGTGTCCGTCCCGGCGGGCGGGGCGGGCTCGTCGGGGCCGGTGGGCCACACCAGCCGCAACGCCGGCGCCGACCCGTCGCGGCGGGCGAGCTCGTCGGCGAGCGCCGGTGCGGCGCCGTCGACCGCGCGGGCCGTGCGCGCCCGGTCGAAGGCGACGCCGGCGACGGTGCCGTCCCCGCGGCGGGTGACGACGCGGGGCGCGTCGCTGATCGCGGTGACCGCGGCGAAGCCGACCCCGAAGCGCCCGACGCCCCCGCCGTCGCGCTTGGCCGACGCGCGCAGCGACGCCAGCGCGGCGACGCCGTCGGCGTCCAGCGGCGCCCCGGCCCCCGCGACGTGCAGGGCTCCGCGCTCGCCCGCCTCCGATGCGGCAGCTCCCCTATCGGCGTGCTCCCCTGATCGCTCCGTGCCGCCCGCGACCCGCACGCGCAGCACCGTGGTGATCCCGGCCCGCTCCGCGGCGTCGGCGGCGTTCTGCGCGAGCTCGACGAACCAACGGTCGCGGTAGCCGCCGCGGAGCAGGTCCTCCTCGGCGTTCGCGTCCTCCCGGAACCGCGCCGGCGACGCCGCCCACGCGTCGAGGACGACGCGGCGCAGCGCGGCCGTGTCGAAGGGGTCCGGGCTCACGGGCACTCCGTGCCCGCTCCGGGCCCGGCCTGCACCCTCCTCAGCTGCGCGATCCGGTGGTCTCCGGCTCCATCTCGACGCCGTCGTCGTAGATCAGGTCGGCGACGGCGACGATCGACCCGTTGTCGACCTGCAGCTCGGAGTGCCCGCCGCAGCCGTACTCGGCGTGCACGACGTGCCCGTCGGCGGGGACGTTGCCGTTGCCGCAGACCCCGAACGCGGCGCGCAGCGAGCCCGCGACCGGCAGGTAGAACCCGCAGGTCCCGCAGTGCGCCGACGCGGCCTTCGCCATCTCCGCGCCCGGCCCGAACTCGCCGTCCGACCAGCGCCCGGCCGCGTCGAGGCGACCCTCGCGGCTCATCACCCGCGGGCGGCCCATGCCGAGCTCGTCGCCGACCTCGCGGACCCCGGGGCCCGCCTCGCCGGCCTCGGAGACCTCGGCGGGCTCGTCGCCGTCCGGGTCCAGCGCCGCGTGCGCCGGGACGAGGCGCTCGTCGTCGTCCTCGACCGGGAGCAGGTCGCCCGGGCCGAGGTCCTCGGCGCGGACGCGGTCGCTCCACGGCACCCACGTCGGCGCGACCACCGAGTCCGGCCCGGGCAGCAGCACGACCTCGCTGACGTTGACGTCGCCCTCGGGGCCGGCGACGGTGACCGCCCAGTACCAGCCGCGGTAGCCGGGCTTGGCCGCGGCGAAGTAGTGCGTGGCGGCGTCGGGCACGTCCTCCGTGCGCACGGCGACGGTGTCGCCGACCTGGTCGGCGTCGCCGTCGGCCTCCTCCACGGCGGCGGCGCGCGCGAGGTCGCCCGCGGCGGCGAGGTGGGCGGCCACGGGTGGCTCTGTCGTCTCGGGGTCGGTCATGACCTGGTTCATCGAGTCCGTGGGGTCGGCGAAGGGGACCACGCCACGATTGTGCCGCTCACCCGACCGTGCGGCTGAGCCGGGCGACGTCGTCGGGCGCTCGCACGGCACCCTGCCCCCTCCGACGGCCCCGGTCCGCGTACGCGCGGTCGACCACCGGTCACCGAGGGTCCCCAGGGCGGCCGGCTCTCGGTCATCATGGACCCGTGACCGGACCGTTCCGGCGCCCGCCCGGGGACGACCCGTGGCGCCGGCCGGGCCCAGACCAGAGCACGCCGCCACCCGGCGGCGCGCCCGGCCACGGCGCCTACGGTCCCCCGCCGCCCCGCCGCCCCGGCCGACTGCCGCCGACCGCCCCGTACACCCGGCCGCCGACCGGGAACCCGGCACCGGACCCGGAGCCGGGTCCCGAGCCCGGTGACACCTACGTCGACGCCCTCGAGGACGACGACCCGGGCCCCCGCAAGATCACCGTCACGCGCGTCGCGGCCTGGCGCGCCCGGCGGCTGACCCGGCGGGGCGCGCAGGCGTTCCACCGCGCGGCGTCGGCCGACGGCGCCGACCGCTCGGGGATGACGGCGCTGACCTACGCCTGGATGGCCAACTACGCCTCCGACGCGACGCTGGCGGTGGCCCTCGCGAACACCCTGTTCTTCTCGGCGGCGAGCGCCGAGAGCAAGAGCAAGGTCGCGCTCTACCTGCTCATCACCGTCGCGCCGTTCGCGCTGGTCGCGCCGGTCATCGGTCCCCTGCTCGACCGGCTCCAGCAGGGCCGGCGCGCCGCGATGGCGGTGTCGACGGCGGGCCAGGGTGCGCTCGCCGTCGTCCTCGCCCTGTACATGGACACCTGGGCGCTCTACCCCGCGGCGCTGGGGATCATGGTGCTGTCCAAGTCGTTCGGGGTGCTCAAGGCCGCGGTGACCCCACGGGTCCTCCCGCCGGGCATCACGCTGGTGACCACGAACTCCCGGCTCACCGTGTTCGGGCTCGTGGCCTCGGGGGTGGCCGGCGTCGTCGCGGCCGGCGTCGCGTGGCTGTTCGGCTCGCCCGGCGCGGCCTGGCTCACCGCCGCGATCTGCCTGGCGGGCGTGTGGCTGTGCCTGCGCATCCCCGCGTGGGTCGAGGTCACCGAGGGCGAGATCCCCACGACCATCCTGCCGGTCCCCGGGGTCACCGGGGACGCGCCGAAGCGCGCCCCGCTCACCCGCGACGTCGCCACCGCCCTGTGGGCCAACGGCACCATCCGCAGCCTGACCGGCTTCCTGATGCTCTTCGCCGCGTTCGTGGTCAAGAACGAGACCGAGGGCGCGCCCGGCGACCAGCTCGTGCTGCTCGGGATCGTCGGCGCGGCCGCGGGTGCGGGCGGCTTCCTCGGCAACTTCGTCGGTGCCCGCCAGCGCTTCGGCAGGCCACGGGTGCTCATGATCGTCTGCCTGGTCCTCGCCCTGGCCGCGGCCGTGGTGGCCGCGGTGCTCACCGGCCTCGCCACCACCGCCGTCGCCGCCCTCGTCGCGGCGACGACGAGCGCGCTGCTCAAGGTCTGCCTCGACGCGGTGGTGCAGCGCGACCTGCCGGAGGCCGGCCGGGCGTCCGCGTTCGGGCGCTCGGAGACGATCCTGCAGCTGTCCTGGGTGTTCGGGGGCGCGCTGGGCGTGCTGCTGCCGCCGACGTGGTGGATCGGGTTCACGGTCATCGCCGTCGTGGTGGCCCTGGGTACCGTGCAGACCGTGCTGATCGGTCGGGGGTCGTCGATGATCCCGAGGATCCGCCGGTGAGGACGCTCTCGCGACGTGCCGTGCTCGTCGTGGCGGCCGTCCTCGTCGTCGTGGTCGTCGTCGTGGTGGTCCTCGTCGTGCGCGCGACCTCCGGCCCCTCCTCCCCCGGCGACGTCACCTTCGCCGCGGGAGGGGCGGGCGCGTCGGTGGGCGCCGGCCAGTTCTGCGACGTCGCGGTCACCGAGTGCGACAGCGATCCCGAGGCCGTCGCCGTCCTCCGGGTCCCGCCGAACACCCCGCTGGCCGTGACCGTGCCCGAGGAGGTCGCGAGCACTCCCTGGCAGCTCGCGTTCACCTTCCGCGACGCCGCCGGCGCCACCCAGCAGGGCCGCAGCCCGGTCTTCCCTCCCGGCTCCACGCCGATCTTCACCCTGGTCCTCCCGGCGGCGTCCGACCAGCTCACGAGCGCCGAGGTGCAGCAGTACGGGGCGCGCATCAGCCAGGGCCCCAACGGGCTCGAGTTCGCCACGCGCGCCACCTGGGTGCTCAGCGTCGACGACCGCTGACCGACGATCGCCCGGGCGCGACGGTGACGCGCCACCACCCGATGCAGTGACACCCCATCGAGTGGTCCGCGACCTTTTCACCCGTCCAGCCCTGCCTGACGGGTAACGATGACCGAGAGCGTCCGCGATGTACCGGCGACTCTCGGGGGGAATCGCGTCATGGACATCGATCGGACCGTCACGGTCAGGCCCACACACCGCTGGCTCGCCGTGCTCGGCGTGCTCGTCGCGGCGGCGCTGGCCATCTCGACCCTCTCGGCGCCCGCCGCCGAGGCCGCGCCGGTGCCCGGTCAGTTCCGCAACGCCGCGGGCCGCTGCCTGGAGAACCTCAACAACGCGACGACGGCCAACAACAAGATCCAGATCAACGCCTGCGGCCCGACGACCGCGGCCGCGCAGCAGTTCACGCGCTGGGCCGACGAGTCGATCCGGACGCCCGCCGGGCGGTGTCTGGGCACCCTGAACAACGCGACCGCGGTGAACACCTCGGTGGTCCTCGTCGCGTGCAACCCCACCGTGCAGACCCAGCACTGGGTCGTGCGCACCGACGGGCTGATCGTCAACCGCCAGGCGGTCCGCTGCCTCTCGCCGTACAACGGGAGCACGGTCAACGGCACCCGCATGGTGCTCGTGGGCTGCACGGGCGCGGCCGCGCAGCGCTGGACCACGCCCGCGGTGTCGACGCCGACCACCACGACGCCGACGCCCACGACCACCACGACGACCACGACGACCACCACGACCGTCCCGCCGACCACGACGACGACCGTCCCGACGACGACGACCACCACCACGCCACGCGCCGCGCGCTACGTGCCGGCGGGCCTGCCGGCCCTGCCCGGGAACTCCACCGGGGCCCGCGTGCCGCAGGTCGACGACGAGCCGCTGATCCTGACCCCGACGGCCCCGCCGACCCCGATCCTCTACAGCGCCGGCGGCTGGGGCGGCGACCGCTGTCAGAACGACCCCTCGCGCGTCCTCGCGACCGTGCCGATCCCCGCCGGCTACGTCCTGCCCAGCGACAACAAGAACCAGAGCGCCGCGATCCTCGCCGCCGACGGCCGCACGGTCATCTCGCCCCAGCCGCTCGCGCGGTGCACGGCGGGCGGGCCGGCGACGAGCATCGTGCGCTACCCCGACCAGGACCTCTACGGCCCCGGCGTCCAGGGCTCGCACGGTGGCTCGGGCATGAGCGCCCTCGGCGGGTCGATCCGCATCGGCGAGCTGCGGCCGGGCCAGGTCGGCATGCGGCACGCCCTGAAGGTCAACCTCTACGGCAAGGGCGAGCTGTTCAACTGCGGCCCCACGCGCGCCGACTGCTTCCGCTGGCCGGCGGTCAAGAGCGACACGACCTCCGTCACCTCCTACGGTTCCGTGACCAACAACCAGAACTCCGCGATGCTCATGGGTGCCCTGCTCGCGCTGCCGCCCTCGGTGAACATCGGGTCGCTGGGCCTGCAGACCGAACCGGGCCGCCAGATCGCCTGGACGCTGCAGAACTACGGCGCCTACGTCGTCGACGACACCAACGGACCGTCGTTCGCGCTCAACGCCGAGAACGGGCCGGGCGGCAACATGCGCACGCAGTTCCGCCGCGACTGGGGCTACGACTTCGAGATCTACGCCAGCAACGCCAACGCCTGGAGCCGCGACCTCCAGCGCATCCGCCAGGCGCTCGCCGTGGTCGACAACAACGGCCCGGCCAGCGTCGGCGGCGGCGGGACGCCGCGCCAGCCGATGCTGCCCGAGCTGGTGGCACCGCCGACGCCGGCCTCGGCGGCGCCGATCGCCCCCGACGGCCCGGAGCCCGGCGCCGGTGCCACCGTCGTCGTGCCGGCGCCGCCGAACTGACGCACCCCGGGACGGACCGGTGGTCCGGGAGCCTCAGCCCTCGAGCTCCCGGGCCACCGCGCGGACGACCTCCGCCAGCTGCTTGGTGTGGCGGCGGTCGGGGTAGCGGCCGCGCCGCAGGTCGGGCTGCACGCGGGCCTCGAGCACCTTGATCATGTCGTCGATGAGCCCGTGGAGCTCGTCGGGCGAGCGGCGCGAGGCCTCGGACACCGACGGCAGGGGGTCGACCAGCCGGACCTGCAGGGCCTGGGGCCCGCGCCGGCCCTCGGCGATGCCGAACTCGACCCGCTGCCCGGACTTCAGCGACTCCACCTCCCGCGGGAGCGCGCTCTTGGGCACGTAGACGTCGGCCCCGCCCTCCTGGGACAGGAACCCGAAGCCCTTCTCGGCGTCGTACCACTTGACCTTGCCGGTCGGCACCGTCGTCTCCCGTTCCGCTCGCCGACGAGAAAACGCCCCGGCGGACCGGCCGGAGCGCAGACGTCCAGGTTAGCCCCCCGCGGCCACCCTGAATCCCGTCTGCGCCCGGCTCAGGCCGTCGGGCTGGTCTCCAGCCCGAGCAGCTCGACGGCCTCCTCGCGCATCTGGACCTTGCGCACCTTGCCGGTGACGGTCATCGGGAACTCCTCGACGACGTGCACGTAGCGCGGGATCTTGTAGTGCGCGAGCCGGCCCTGCGAGAACTCGCGCAGGGACTCGACGGTGAGCGGCTCGGTGCCCGGCTTCTGGCGCACCCAGGCCATGATCTCCTCGCCGTAGCGCTCGTCGGGCACCCCGATGACCTGGGCGTCGACGATGTCGGGATGGGTGTAGAGGAACTCCTCGATCTCCCGCGGGTAGATGTTCTCCCCGCCCCGGATGACCATGTCCTTGATGCGCCCGGTGATGTTGATGTAGCCCTCGTCGTCCATCACGCCGAGGTCGCCGCTGTGCATCCAGCGGGCGCGGTCGATGACCTCGGCGGTCTTGTCGGGCTGCTCCCAGTACCCGAGCATCACCGAGTACCCGCGGGTGCACAGCTCGCCCGGCTCCCCGCGGGGCACGGTGCGCCCGGTCTCCGGGTCGACGATCTTCGACTCGAGGTGGGGCATGGTGCGCCCGACCGTCGACACCCGGCGGTCCAGCGAGTCGTCGGTGCGGGTCTGGGTCGAGACGGGGCTGGTCTCGGTCATGCCGTAGGAGATCGCGACCTCGCTCATGCCCATCCGCTCGACGACCTGCTTCATCACCTCGATCGGGCAGGGCGAGCCCGCCATGATCCCGGTGCGCAGACTGGTGAGGTCGTAGGACTCGAAGTCCTCCAGCCCCAGCTCGGCGATGAACATCGTCGGCACGCCGTAGAGCGAGGTGCACCGCTCCTCGGCCACGGCCTCGAGCGTCGGCGTCGGGTCGAACCCGGGGGCGGGGATGACCATGGTGGCGCCGGAGCTGGTGCACGCGAGGTTGCCCATGACCATGCCGAAGCAGTGGTAGAAGGGCACCGGGATGCAGACGCGGTCGACGTCGGTGTAGCCGATCAGCTGCCCGACGAAGAAGCCGTTGTTGAGGATGTTGTGGTGCGAGAGCGTCGCGCCCTTGGGGAAGCCCGTGGTGCCCGACGTGTACTGGATGTTGATGGGGTCGTCCGGCGTGAGGGTCGCCTGGACCTCGCGCACGCGGGCGACGTCGGAGGTCCGGTCGAACAGCCCGGTCCACTCGTCGGAGTCGATGATGACCACGCGCGACAGCGCCGGGCAGTTCGGCCGGACCTGCTCGATCATCCCGGCGTAGTCCGAGGTCTTGAAGCTGCGCGCGGCGACGAGGAACGACACCCCGGCCTGGTTGAGCACGAACTCGAGCTCGTGCGTGCGGTACGCCGGGTTGATGTTGACCAGGATCGCCCCGATCTTGGCCGTCGCGTACTGCAGCAGTGTCCACGGCGCGCAGTTCGGCGCCCAGATGCCCACCCGGTCGCCCACCGCCACCCCGGCGTCGAGCAGCCCGAGTGCCAGCGCGTCGACCTCGGCGACGAACTGCGCCCACGTGAACCGCTCGCCGCGGGTGCGGTCGACCAGCGCCTCGGCGTCGGGGCGGGCGGCCGCGGTGCGGTCGAGGTTGTCGCCGATGGTGTCCCCGAGCAGGGGGACGTCGGACGTCCCCGACGTGTAGGACGGGGTGCTCGGGACGCTGGGGGCGCTCACCGCTGCGGGCCTCCTCGCTGGGGCCGGCCGTCGACCGGTCGATCGTTCAGGTGTGCTCCGGGCCACGATCGCACGCCGCGACGGAGTTCGGCAGAGGGCGCTGCGACCATCGCGGTCATGTCCTCCATCCACACCCGCGGCGACGACGCCGCGTGGGACGAGGGTCGGCCCGCGACGTCGTCCGTGCCCGCGTCCCCCGGGCCCCCGATCACCCCGGTGACCGTCGACGGCACCCGCACCGCACCGGCCGACGTCGACGCGGCGACCGAGCGCCTCGTCACCGCGCTCGCGGACGCCGACGCGGCGGGCTGGTACGGGGCGCTCGACGTCGTGCGGCCGTGGTCGACGCACAACCCGCACCTCGACGGGGAGTTCGCGCGCGCCGGCGCCATCCGCCGTTACCTGTGTCGCGAGCTGGCCGTGCTGCTGCGCGACGGCGCCCGCATCACCGCCCGGGCGTCGCGGCCCCAGCCGCCCTTCGACGACCCGGCGTTCTTCGAAGCGCTCGACGAGGAGCGCGTCGACACACGGTCGAAGAAGCTGTTCCTGTTCTCCCCCGAGCGGATGGCGCTCTCGCTCGACCGCATCAGCCACTACACGGGCACGCCCGCGACCTCGTTCCAGCGCCACGTGGTGTTCACCAACTACGCGATGCACGTCGAGGCGTTCCTCGAGCGCTTCCCCGACGCCGAGCGCCCCGCGCGCGAGGGCGTGCAGATGCCCGCGTTCCACCACCGCACCGAGGCCGGCGACGGCGTCAGCCTGGTCAACATCGGCGTCGGGCCGGCCAACGCGAAGACGGCCTCCGACCACGTCGCGGTGCTGCGGCCCGACACGATGATCATGATCGGGCACTGCGGCGGCCTGCGGAACCACCAGCAGAAGGGCGACTTCGTGCTGGCCACGGGCTACCAGCGCGCCGACCACGTGCTCGACGAGGTGCTGCCCCTCGACGTGCCCGTGGTGCCCAACCACCGCCTGAACTCGTTCCTGCTCGACGCGCTGCAGAAGGCCGGCATGACCTACCGGCTGGGCATCGTGCACACCACCGACAACCGGAACTGGGAGTTCACGCAGCAGGCGACGCTCGCGGCGATGCGGGTGAGCCGCAGCGTCGCGGTCGACATGGAGTCGGCGACGATCGCGGCCAACGGCTTCCGGTACCGCGTGCCGCACGCGACGCTGCTGTGCGTCTCGGACAAGCCGCTGCACGGCTCGCCGAAGCTCGCCGTCGGCGCGCAGGAGTTCTACGAGGCGTCCAAGCGCCACCACCTCGACCTCGCGCTCGACGCCCTCGACGCCGTGCGCCGCGAGCACCCCGAGGGCCTGCCCGGCCAGGAGATCCGCGCGGTCGACGAGCCGTTGTTCGGGGGTCCGCCGGATCTCTAGGGGTTTGTCGAGGAGACCGTTCGGCAAGGCCGTCGGGTGCCTTTTCGCGACGAGCCGGAGGCACGATGAGCAGCGCAGGCGCGACGACCGCGGTCGAGCGGTTCCGCGAACTCTCCGACGGTGATCCCGAGATCCAGGCGCACGGGCGGTACTTCTCGTGCAGCTACCTGCTCGACATGGTCGACCACCGCTTCCTGGTGCGGATGCACCGCGGGAAGGTCGAGGAGCTGGTGACCGATCCCGGTCCCCTCGAGCCCTACGACTTCGCGATCCGGGCGGGCCGCGAGACCTGGGAGGGCTTCTGCTCCGAGGTGCCGCCGCCGATGTGCCACGGCATCTGGTCGGCCACCTTCCGGCGGGACATGACGCTGGAGGGCGACCACCTCGTGATCATGCAGAACCTGCGCGTGCTGACCCGCCAGCTCGAACTGCTCCGCATCACCGGACCGCTGGGCTGAGGAGGGACGCCACGTGACGAGCGCGCACGACGAGGTCGTCGGACGGTACGTCCGCGTGGAGGTCGAGGGCGCCGAGTACGACGTCTTCTACCTCGAGGCGGGGCAGGGGCGCCCGCTCGTGTGCCAGCACACGGCGGGGTGCCACAACCACCAGTGGCGCGAGCTGCTGCGCGACCCCGACATCACCAGCCGGTACCGGGTCATCGCGTACGACCTGCCGCGCCACGGCAAGTCCGACCCGCCGAACAACACCGAGTGGTGGACGTCGGAGTACCGCCTGACCACCGACCACTTCACGGGGTTCGTCATCGCGTTCTGCGACGCCCTGGCCCTCGACGAGCCGATCTTCATGGGCTCGTCGTTCGGCGGCAACGTGGCTCTGGACCTGGCCCACCGCCGGCCCGACCGCTTCCACGGCGTCATCCCGGTGGAGGGGGCGGACTACGCTCCCGGCTTCTTCCTCGACTGGTGGCAGCACCCGCACGCGAACGCCGCGCAGGTCTCGGCCAGCGGCACGTGGGACCTCATGGCGCCGCAGTCGCCGCTGGCCGACCGCTGGAAGACGTGGTTCTACTACACCCAGGGCTCCGAGGCGTTCCGCGGCGACCTGTACTACTACTCCGTCGACCACGACCTGCGCGGACAGCTGGGCGAGATCGACACCGTGCGGTGCCCGGTGGTCATGCTGACCGGCGAGTACGACTACCTGACCACCCCGGAGGACGGGCGGCGCACCGCCGACGGCATCCCGGGCGCCGAGTTCCTCGAGATGAGCGAGATCGGGCACTTCCCCATGAGCGAGAACTACCCGCGCTTCAAGGGCTACCTCGAGCAGGCGCTGGACATGATCGCGAGCAAGAAGGGCTGAGCCTCAGCGCCGGGTCGGGTGCACCGACACCTCGGTGGCCTTGACCGCGAACCACAGGTCGTCGCCGGGCTCGACACCCAGCTCCGCGACCGCGGCCGGGGTGACGTCGGCGGCCAGGCCGTCGGCCCACGCCGGTCCGCCGGGGGCCGCCGCGACGCGCAGCCGCACGACCTCGCCCCGGGGTTCCAGGGCGGCGAGGCGCACCGGCACCACGTTGCGCGGGCTGCCGCGGGGGCGCTCGCGGTGCACGGCGACCGCTCTCGGCGCGAAGACCGCGACCGCCGGCTCGCCGGGCGTGACCTCCTCGGACGCGGCGCCGTGCACGGTGGCGCCCTCGGCGGTGCTCAGTCCCCCGGGGGCGGCGGTGCCGGTCACGAGGTCGAGCCCGGCGATGCGGGCGGCGAAGGCCGAGCGCGGGCGCGCGAGCACCTCGGCGGTCGGGCCCTGCTCGACGACCCGGCCCCCGGCCAGCACGACGAGGCGGTCGGCGAGCACCACGGCGTCGAGCACGTCGTGGGTGACGAGCAGGGTGGTCTGACCCGTGTCGCGCACGACCCGGCGCAGCACCGAGCGCACCGCGGGGGCGGCGTCCACGTCGAGCGCGGCGAAGGGCTCGTCGAGCAGGAGGAGCTCGGGCTCGGTGGCCAGGGCCCGCGCGATCGCGACGCGCTGCGCCTGGCCCCCGGACAGGGCCGCGGGGCGCCGATCGGCGAGCTCCGCGACGCCCACGTCCGCGAGGCGCTCCCGGGCCGTGACCAGCGCGTCGCGCCGCCGGCGACCGGCGCAGCGGGGGCCGAAGGCGACGTTGTCCTGCGCGGACAGGTGCGGGAACAGCAGCGCCTGCTGGCTGAGCAGCCCCACCCGGCGCCGGTGCGGGGGCACCGCGACGCCCGCGGCGGTGTCGGTCAGGGTGCGGCCGCCGAGGGTCACCCGCGCGTCCTCCGGGGCGTCGAGCCCGGCGAGGGTCGCGAGCAGCGTCGACTTGCCGGACCCGTTCGGCCCGAGCACGGCGACGACCTCGCCCGGCGCGACCTCGATCGCGACGTCGAGCACGAACGCGCCGCGCCGGGTGGTCACGCGGGCGTCGAGGCCGCTCACCGCACCCCCGAGGCGTCGCGGGTGCGGGTGGCGACGATGACGAGCACCGCCACGACGACGAGCACGAGGGACATGGCGACGGCGCCGTCGAGGTCGCCCTGCGACTGGAGGTAGATCAGCAGCGGCAGGGTCTGGGTGGTGCCCTGGAGGTTGCCGGCGAAGGCGATGGTGGCGCCGAACTCGCCGAGGGCCCGCGCGAACGCCAGCACCGCTCCCGAGAGGAGGCCGGGCAGCACCACCGGGAGCGTCACCCGGCGCAGCGCCGTCATCGGGGGCGCGCCCAGGGTGGCGGCGACGACCTCGTAGCGGTCGCCCGCGGTGCGCAGCGCGCCCTCCAGGCTGACCACGAGGAAGGGCATGGCGACGAAGGTCTGGGCGATCACCACGGCCGCCGTGGAGAACGGGACGGTGATCCCGTACTCCCCCAGCAGCCGCCCGACGGGCCCGGTGCGACCGAGCAGGAACAGCAGCGTCAGCCCGCCGACGACCGGGGGCAGCACGAGCGGCAGCAGCACGACCGAGCGCAGCACCGGCAGGCCGGGCAGGTCCGAGCGCGCGAGCACGAGCGCCAGCGGCGTCCCGAGCAGCAGGCACAGGGCCGTGGCGATCAGTCCCGTGCGCAGCGAGAGCCACAGCGCGTCGAGGGCGGCGTCCGTCGTCACCAGGGCGACGAAGTCCGGCCAGTCGGTCCGCACGACCAGGCCGGCGACCGGCACCGCGATGAGCCCGAAGCCCACCGCCGCGGGCACCCACACCGGCCAGGGGAGCGCGAGGGTGGTCGAGCTCCCCCGGCTCGGGCGCAGCGCACGCGTCACCGCAGCTCGAAGCCCGCCTGCGCCAGCGCCGCGTCGCCCTGCGGCCCGGTGACGAACGCGATCCAGCGGTCGGCGAGGTCGGCGTTCGGGCTGCCGGCCACGGCACCGATCAGGTAGCTCTGTGCTGCCCCCGGGGCGCCGGCCTGCGGGAAGTCGATGCCCTGGACCTGCCCGCCCGACGCCCGGACGTCGGTGACGTAGACCAGGCCCGCGTCGACGTTGCCGGTCTGCACGCGCTGGAGCACGGAGCGGACGTCCTGCTCCTCGCTGACCGGGTCGAGCGTGACCCCGGCGGCCCGCTCGGCGGCCTCCGTGGCCGCGCCGCACGGCACCGCGGGAGCGCAGACCGACTCCGTGACCTGCGGGCCGACCAGCGACGGCAGACCGGCGATCCCCTTCGGGTTGCCGGGCGCGACCCCGATCTGCAGCTGGTTGACCGCGTAGGTGACGGGCTCACCCCGGATGCGGCCGGCCTGCTGCGCGGTCTGCATGGTGCGGGTGCTCGCGGTGGCCAGCACGTCGGCGGGCGCACCCTGCACGATCTGCTGGGCGAGCGTGTCCGAGCCGCCGACGTTGAAGCGGACCACCGTGCCGGGGTTCGCCTGTTCGAACTGCTGCTTGAGCCCGGCGTAGACGTCGGTCAGCGACGCGGCCGCCGAGACGGTCAGCGTGCGGGCCGGGGGCGCCTGCTCGCCGGACGAGGTGCCGCAGGCCGTGAGGACGAGGGCGACCAGCACGACGAGCACGCGGGCGCGGGTCACGCCGTGCCTCCGGGGGTCTCGACGATGATGTGCGACGCCTTCACGATCGACACCGCGAGCGAGCCGACCTCGAGCCCGAGCTCCTCGACGGCCTCGGTGCTCATCAGCGACACCACCCGGTGCGGCCCGCACTGCATCTCGACCTGGGACATCACCGGGTCGCTGACCACGCGCGTCACCAGGCCGACGAAGCGGTTGCGCGCCGAGCGCCCGACGCCCGACGGGTCGGGGGTGGCGTGGGCCTGCGCGCGGGCGAACGCGGCGAGGTCGGCGCCGGCGATGACCTTGCGCCCGCTGGCGTCGGCGGTCACGGCGAGGGCGCCCCCGTCCGTCCAGCGGCGGACCGTGTCGTCGCTGACCCCGAGCAGCCGCGCGGCCTCGGCGATCCGGAAGTGCGTCACGACGGGGCATTCTAGGGCCGGAGGTGCGCCTGTACAGGGCCGGTCGATCCGCAGGTCCGAGATCACCGTCGGCGGACCTGCCCTCGCGCCACCCCGGACCGCGGTGCGAAGGTGCAGGGGTGGACTTCGCACCCAGCGCCGCGGCCCAGGACTACACCGACCGGATGCGGGCCTTCCTCGACGAGGCCGTGCTGCCCGCGGAGAAGGTCTACGAGGCCTGGCGGGAGGAGCGTCGCGGGACCTCGGCCGAGCACGAGCTCCCGCCGGTCATCGAGGAGCTGAAGTCGGAGGCCCGGGAGCGGGGCCTGTGGAACCTGTTCCTGCCCGACATCTCCGGCCTGTCGAACCTCGAGTACGCGGCCGTGGCGGAGGTCTCCGGGTGGTCGCCGGTGATCGCCCCCGAGGCGATCAACTGCCAGGCACCCGACACCGGCAACATGGAGACGCTGCACCTGTTCGGCACCACCGACCAGAAGCAGCGCTGGCTCGAGCCGCTGCTGGCCGGCGAGATCCGCTCCGCGTTCGCCATGACGGAGCCCGGCGTGGCCTCGTCGGACGCCACCAACATCACCACCTCGATCCGCCGCGAGGGCGACGAGTACGTCATCACCGGCACGAAGTGGTGGTGCTCGGGCGCCGCCGACCCGCGCTGCCAGATCTTCATCGTCATGGGCAAGACCGACCCCGACGCGCAGACGCACCGCCAGCAGTCGATGGTGCTGGTGCCCCGCGACACGCCGGGGATGACGATCACGCGGGCCCTGCCGGTGTTCGGCTACCAGGACCAGCACGGTCACTGCGAGATCGAGTTCAACGACGTCCGCGTGCCGGTGGAGAACCTGCTGGGCGAGGAGGGCGGCGGCTTCGCCATCGCCCAGGCGCGCCTCGGCCCCGGCCGCATCCACCACTGCATGCGCCTCATCGGCATGGCCGAGCGCGCCGTGGACGCCATGGTGCGCCGGGCCGACGAGCGCGTGGCCTTCGGCCGCCCGCTGTCCGAGCAGGGCGTCGTGCGCGAGCAGATCGCCGAGAGCCGCATCGAGATCGAGCAGGCCCGCCTGCTGGTGCTCAAGACCGCCTGGATGATCGACAACGTGGGCGCGCGGGGCGCGGCCACCGAGATCGCGGCGATCAAGGTGGTGTGTCCGCGGATGGCGTGCGCCGTGATCGACCGGGCCATCCAGATCCACGGGGGCGGCGGCGTCTCCGACGACTTCCCGCTCGCCTACGCCTACGCGTGGGCGCGTGCCCTGCGCCTGGCCGACGGCCCCGACGAGGTCCACCTGCGCTCGGTGGCCCGCCAGGAGATCAAGGCGCACGCGTAGGCCGGGGGCCGTGCGGCGGCCCGGCGAGCCGGTCAGCCCGGGGCTTCGTGCCGCCAGGGCCGCCCACGGCCCGGGAGCGAACGCGAGCACGAGGACCCGCGACACGGTGACGACCGTGATCGCCTGCACGAGGTGATCCCGGGCGCGCCGGGCCCCTGGTGACGACCCACCCGGCCGCGGCGACCGAGGTCCGTGGCGGCGCGTGCGCGCGCCGGAGCCGGCATCGGTGCGATCGAGCCAGGCGGCCCTCCGGCCTCCGGACAGGATCGGTCAGCTGGCCGGGGGCAGCGCGAGCGCGGCCGACCAGTCGCGTGAGCCGTGACCGACGGCGCGCACCCGGCCGTCCGCCCCGGCGTCCGTTCCGTCGGGTGCGCCGGCGCGTGCCATGAGCAGACCCATCGCGGTGACGGCTTCGGCACCGATGGCGAGCAGGTCGGCCAGGGCTCGCCGGAGGAGATGCGGCGGTTGCACGATCGTGGCCCCTCCGAGGCGGCGGGGATGCCTGCTGCTTCGACGGGGCTGACCGGGCCCGTCGACAGCCGTCGTCGTAGGAAATTCATTTCACGCGTCAAGGATCGTGTAGTCTCGTGGCAAGACGTCGATCGACGCGGGAGGAGGCGGACGATGCGGGTCCTGCTGCTCGGGGCGAGCGGCCGCACCGGTCGGTGGTTGCTCGATGAGCTCGCCGCGCGTGGCCACGAGGTCGCGGTCGTCGTCCGGAGCCCCGCCGGCAGCCGGATCCCGGCCGACCTCGAGATCCACCACGGCGACGTCCGCGACCTCGCGGTGCTCGCCACCGCGCTCGCGTCGGTCCGCGAGGGGCGGCCCCTCGACGCGGTCGTCTCCGCCCTCGGGCCGCGGCCCGGAGCGACCACGCTGCACCGCGACCTTGCCGTCCGCCTCGTGGCGATGATGCCCACGGCCGGGATCCGGCGCTTCATCGGCATCAGCGGCGCCGGCGTCGACGTCGTCGGTGACCAGAAATCGCTGCGCGACCGGGCCGTCAGCGCCCTCGCGCAGCGCTTCGGCGGCGCCGTGGTGCGCGACAAGCAGCAGGAGTACGAGGTCTGGTCCGCCAGCGACCTCGACTGGACCCTCGTGCGGCCTCCGCGTCTCACCGAGGACCGGCCCGATCCGCACGACGCGGGGCAGCGCATCGGTGTCCCGCTCGGCGCCGAGCACCGTCGGGTCGACGACGAGGTGGAGCACCACGCCCACCGGTCGCCCCGACGCACATCGATCTCCCGCGTTGCCGTGGCCCGGTTCGTCGTCGACGAGCTCGAACGCCCCCGGTACGTCCGGGCGGCCCCCCTCGTCGCCGCCCGCCGACCTGCCCGCCACCGTCGAGACCGGCTAACTCGGTCGGCCTCGTCCCCGGGCTGACCCCGCCCCGGCCGTCGACCGCTCGAAGCCCTCCCGATGGACCCGTGATCTCGACGCTCGCACGCGACGTCGCGTCGCCCGCGGACACGCCCGCACCCCTCAGCGCGAGCGCCGGAGGCCGTCCGCGCGACCCCGCCCCCTGCTCGCGGGACTGCTCGTCGACGGCGAGCTCGCCGACGACGCCCTCGCCGTGGTGTGGCAGCCCGCGCGGCGGGCGCGCGTCGAGCAGCGTCCGCTCGTGGTCGCCGTGGCCCACCCCCGGCCGCCCCTGAGCACCAACGAGGTCCTGCATGCCCTCGTCGCCGAACGGCCGAGGCCCGGTTCGAGCACATGAGGCACACGGTCCACCAGGTCTGCGAGCGGGCCGGCTGGAGCGTCGGTGATCCCCGTCGCCGAACCCTGCGCCGGCACCGACCGCCCGCGGCCCGAGGGGCGCGCTCGACGAACCCTCTCAGCGCCGCGTCGGCGCGGGTGCGAACAGGCCCAGCCGCCACGCGTGGCTGACCGCCTGAGCGCGGTCGCCCGCGCCGAGCTTGCGAAACAGGTGCCCGGTGTGGGACTTGACCGTGTGGTCGGAGAGGTAGAGCCGCCGCCCGATGTCGGCGTTGGTCAACCCCCGGCTGACCCCGATGAGCACCTGCACCTCGCGCACCGACAGTTCGAGGCGGCGCTGGGCCTCGAGGTCGACGACGACGTCGCGCAGGGCGCCGGCGTCGTCCGCGTGGCCGGTGCGCGGCGCCGGGGCGGTGGAGGCGACCGATCCGGCGGCCCGAGGCAGCAGGTCGTCGCCCGCCGCGACGGAGGAGAGGCTGCGCACGAGCGTGCGGATCATCGTGCGTGGTGCGTCCCAGCGCAGGAACCCCGCGGCGCCCTCGGCCAGCGCCCGCTGACCGCTCGCCTCGGTGGGGCCGGCGACGAGCACGGCCGTCCCCGGCGCCTCGGCCAGGACGCGGCGCACGGCGGCCAGACCGGTCGGCTCGGCCTCGGCGAGCCCGAGCACGGCCAACGCGCGGCGCGTGGCGGCCAGGCGCGCGAGGAGGTCGTCGACGTCCTCGGCCTCGACCACGGCCTCCGGGCCGGCGACCTCGCGCAGCAGCAGCGTCAGGCGGCGCCGGGACTGGGGCCGCTCGTCGTGGACCACGCACGGCGCACCGGCCACCCCCTCGTCGAGCACCCGCGTACAGGTACCTCATGAGGGAGGAAACCGGCGCGACGACGCGCGGCGTGTCGATCTCGCTAACGACAAGGATGTAAGTCACCTGTCCGGCTATCACCCACACGCGTCTCTCTGCTTTCGCTTGTCCACGGAGAGTTCGCGACCTTGCATGGGCGCGACGTCCTCCATCCGGCGAGGACCCGACAGTGGGAGTACGGATGCCGACACGGCGGTCGGGCCGGGCGCTGGTCGTGGCGGGGGCGCTCGCGGCCGCGGCACTCGCCGCGGGACTCGTGACCCCGGCGGCGGTGGCCGTGCCCTCGAGCGAGTCCTGGGCGGCGGAGCTCGCCGTGGGCGGGGGCGACGACACCAACGTCGTCGCGGACGGCGACGCCGTGCGCCTCGGCGACCTCCGCGCCCGCGCCACGAGCACTGGTCCGGCGCCGGCGGAGGGCGAGCTGCTGCTCGCGCCCCGGCGACCGGCTGCCGTCACCGACCGCGTCGCCGCGGAGACCACCGCCGACGTGCCGCCCGGTGCCGAGGTGATCGTCGCCGTGCGCGGCATCCGTGACGACGGCACCTGGAGCTCGTGGTCCGAGGCCCGCCCGGGCGAGCCGGCCCGCCTGAGCGAGCCCACGGTGGAGCTGCAGGTGCGCATCACGATGGTCGCGGCGCCCGACGGTCGCGCCCCGGCGTTGCGGCGACTGTGGCTGACCGCCGACCGCGGACCCGCCGTGTCGACGCCGCGTCCCGACGCGCCGTTCACCGCGCGGGTGTTCGCCACCCGCATCGGCCTGGTCGGCAACAACACCGCGAACGGCCACCAGGTCGTGCGCGACGACCGCTTCGTCGCCCTGCCCTCGCGCCGGTCCCTCGCGCCGCGGGGCAGCGGTGACTACACCGTCCGCGTCTGCTCCCGCCCGGACCGCTGCACCTGGGCCCCGGTGTGGGACGTCGGGCCGTGGAACACGACCGACGACCACTGGAACACCCCCGAGCGGCGCCAGGCGTTCGGTGACCTGCCCCGCGGGCGACCGCAGGCCGAAGCCGCGTTCACCGACGGCTACCGCGGCGGGCGCGACGGCTTCGGTCGCCGCGTGACCAACCCCGCGGGGATCGACCTCGCCGACGGCACCTTCCGCGACGATCTCGGGCTCACCGACAACGCGTACGTCACGGTCACCTACCTCTGGACGGGCACCGGGCCATCGGGCAGCGCGCTCGACCGGGACGCCCGCCTCGACGTCCGCGCCGCGCCCTCCCCCGACGCACCGGTGGTCGGCGTCGTCGCCCCGCGCGCCCGGCTGTCCTACGAGTGCGCGGTCGACGGCCCGGGCGGGCGCACCGGCGTCGGTCCGCGGTGGATCCGCGTGGGCGACGCCCAGTACGTCCCCGCCGACCGTGTGGAGGTGCGCGATGTCCCGACCTGCTGATCCCCGACGCCGCCCGGCGACGATCCTCGCGCTCGTCGCCGGCGGGGTCGGTCTCACCGTGGCGCTCGCGGTCCCCGCGGCCGCGACCGCCGGCACCGAGAGCTGGGCCCCCGAGATCGCCCTGGCCGGCGGTGACGACCGCGGAGTCGAGCTCGTCGACGGCGCGGTCCGGCCGAGCGGGCCCGAGACCGGCGAGCTCGTCCTCGCACCACGCCGCACCGGCGGCCCGGTCTCCGCGGTGTCCGCGGTCCCGACCGTCGTCACGCCGACGGGGTCGAGCGTGGTCGTCCAGGCCCGCGGGCTGGGCGCCGACGGGCGCTGGGGGCCGTGGGTGACCGTCCCCCCCAGTGGCGACGCGACCCTCGCCCGACCGACCGGCGAGCTGTCGGTCCGGGTGCTGCTGCAGCGTGGGGCCGGCGATGCCGTGCCCGTCCTGCGGGGGCTGTGGCTGACGACCACCACGACGGTCCCCCCGACGACCACCACGACGGTCCCCCCGACGACCACCACGACGGTCCCCCCGACGACCACCACGACGGTCCCGCCGACGACCACCACGACGGTCCCGCCGACGACCACCACGACGTCGGCCACACCGACGTCGACCACGACGAAGGTGCCGCCGAGCACCACGACGACCGTCCCACCGACGACCACCACGA
Source organism: Actinomycetospora sp. (assembly GCA_029266415.1). Classification (GTDB taxonomy): domain Bacteria; phylum Actinomycetota; class Actinomycetes; order Mycobacteriales; family Pseudonocardiaceae; genus Actinomycetospora. The sequence continues at coordinate 27,479 of JAQSWW010000069.1, forward strand.
CCGTGGCGCCGCCGACGACCACGGCCCCACCGACGACCAGCACGACGTCGGTCGCGCCGCCCACCACGACGACCATGGCGCCGACGACGCCCACGACCGTCCCGCCGACGACCACCACGGCCGTCGCGCCGACCACCACGACGACCGTCCCGGCGACCGCCACTACGGTCCCGGCGACCACGACCACGACGGTCGCGCCCAGCACCACGACGCCGACGACGACGCCGAAGGCGACCGCGGTCGAGGCCATCGAGCCGACGACGACCACCACCACCACGACGACGCCGATCCCGCCGCCGGGCCTGGTGCTGAACCTGCCACCGGACCCGCCCTACACCCCGGCGCCCGTCACGCCGGCCGGCGCCACGGAGTCGTCGTGGTGGGGCGCTGATCTGCTCGGTTGGCTCGCTCGCGCCTTCTGAGGACGCCCGGACCTCAGAACGGTGGGTCGGCGGGTCGGCCGTGGCGGTCGGGGGCGCTGGGGTCGTCGGGAGGTTCGGGGTAGGGGTCGTTGGCCCAGATCGGTTCGTCGGTGGCGAGCTCGGGCGGGGTGGTGCTGGAGCGGGGGTGGAACCGGGTGGGTGGCGGGATGTCGGGGGCCACGGGCTGGGGGTCCTGCCGGTAGGTGTGGCCGGTGGGGCTGGTCCAGGTGAAGGCGCCAGGGGCGGTCTGGGTGAGGTGCCAGCGGGTTTCGTGCTTGAGGCGGTGGTCGTGGCGGCACAGCGGGCCGAGGTTGGCGCCCGCGGTCGGCCCGCCGTCGGTGGCGGCGATGGTGTGGTCGATGTCGGCGGCCAGCGAGGACGCGCGGCACGGCGGGAACACGCAGGACCGGTCGCGGACGTGGATCCAGCGGGCCAGCGCCTCGGGTGGGAGGCGGCGGGCGGCGTCGGCGGGGGTGTCGGGCTCGGGTGGGCGCCACGCGGCGAACTGCTGCTGCAGTTCCTCGATGACCTCGGACCATCCCGGGTGGTCCGCGGGCCGCAGCCGGGCCAGGGCGTCCTGGTCGATGTGCAGCTCCAGCACCGGGCGCGGGGTGACCGGCGGGGCCTCGCCTGAGCCGGTGGGGGTGGTGGCGTAGCCGCGGGGGCGGCGGCGCAGCAGCAGCGCCGCGACCGGCGGACCGGCGGTGTCGGTGACCGCGACCCGCCACTCGGCCGCGCAGAGTTGGCGGGCGAACTGGCGGGCCAGGAGGCTGTGCACCACCCCGTAGCCGGGCATGGTCGCGGGCTTCTCGTCCAGGCCGAGCAACGTCGCCAGGCCCACCCGCAGCTCGATCCGCGAGCGCCGCGGCCCGCCACCACCGCGACCACCACCGCGTCCCGCCGCAGACTCCTGCGATCCGTCAGGCTCTCCCGGCTCCTCGGGCTCTGCGGGCTCCCTGTCGGCCTGCTGGGCGGGGCGGTGTCGAGCGCCGACGCGCTGCGGTGAGCGGCGGCCCGGGGGGTCGGTGGGGTCGGCGGCGGCGATGACGGCGGCGATGACGGTGGCGTCGTCGTGGCCGGCGCCGCGGGGGGAGAGCAGGGCCAGCACGATGTCGGTGCGGATGGTGTCGAGCAGGCCGGGGTGGCCCAGGGCTTTGGCGCGCAGGGCCATGGCGTCGATGTGCGCCGCGGAGCGAGAGCCGGCGTCGAGGGGCAGATCGAGCGCCGAGAGGTTCAGGGTGCCGGCCTCGGTGCGCCGGGTCCGCACCCGGCGTTGGCGCCGGGCGTTGTCGTAGAGCCGGGCCGCCCAGGCGGGGTCGAGCCCGGTGGCGACCTGCTGGATGCGCTCGATGAGCCCCGACAACGTCAGCCGGGGCGCGTCGGGCAGTACCGTGCGCACCACGTGGGCGGCGTGTTCGGCCGACAGCGAGGAGGTCCAGGTCACGCACAGCCGCACCCGGTCGGTGTCGACGCCTCCGGCGTCCCAGGCGGCCCACAGCTCGGGGACGGCCTCGAGGGCGGTGTCGGCCTGGCCGAGCAGCGTGCCGACCCGGGTGCGGGACTCGTGGAGCACCGCGCGCAGCTCGTCGGCGCTGAACTCGCCGGGACCCTCGCGGCGCCCGCCGGGGCGGTCGGGGTCGGCCAGGGCGACCTCGCGGGCGGCGAGGGCGAAGCGGGCCTCGTGGTGGGAGAGCTGGCGGCGCCACGCCCGAGCCAGGACCACGGTGTCGTGCGGGGACACCGTGCGCGGGTCGACCTGCTCGAGCAACGCGCCCAGCGCCGCCCCCGGCGGGGTCGTGGCGACACCCTCCGGCAACGATGCGAACACGTGTTCGAACACGGCCCGACACTAGCGCCCACCCCCGACAACGACGGGCGGATCAGCGCGCCGCTTCTCTCCCTGCCGCTCAGCCCGGCACGCCGACCTCGACGGCGGTGAGCACACCGTCGGGGTCGCGCACCCCGACCACGCTCACGCGGGTCCCGCGCGACAGTCCCGCCGACCCGCCCGCGCGGGGGCGTTCGTCGAGCACCCGGGTGTCCGGCGCCGCCCGCACGACCACGAGCCGGCCCTCGGGAGTGCGTACCGCGAGCAGGCCCCCCGCGACGCTCTCCACCGTCCCCACCAGCGGCGTCCCCTCCCCCGCAGGCGGCGGGCAGCCCCGGCACCCGACCGCGAGGTAGCGGTCGGCGAGCACACCGCCGACCAGCCCGAGCACGAACACCGTGAGCAGTGCCAGCCCGATCACCCACCGCCGCGGGCGGGGACGCTCCGGCGGCGGGGGCGGGGTCGCCCGCGGATCGGTGTCCCACTCGTCCCACTCGTCGGGTGCGGTCACGGGCGCGCCCCGGCGAAGGGGGTGCGCGGGACGACGACGCGATCGCCGACACGCAACCCGTCCCGGATCTCGATCGACACGTCGTCGGCGAGCCCGGTGGTCACCGCGACGGCACGGTCGGGCCCGCGGCCGTCGGGCGGGCGGACGAGCACCGTGCCGCGGTCCGGGCCGGTGACCCGCACGGCCTCGAGCGGGACGACCGGGACCGCGATCGCGCGGGCGACGAGGATGCGCACGGCGGCGGGCTGGCCGACGCGCAGGGACGGCGGCGGGGTCGTGCCGGCCACGGTGACGGCGTACGCGCCGTCCGGGCCGGGGGCCGGCTCGACCGCGACGACCTCGCCGAGGACCCGCTCCTCCACGCCGTCCACGGCCGCGCCCGCGGGCTGGCCCGTCGCGACGCGCGCGACGTCGCGTGGGGGCACCTCGGCCCGCACCACCAGCGCGCCGAGGTCGAGCAGGCGCACGAACGGCCGGCGGCTGGGAGCGTCGTCGGGCGTGGGGGCGCCGGCGAGCACCCGCTCGCCGACGTGACCGGCGACGGCGATGACCGTGCCGTCGCGCGGTGCGCGCAGGACGGCGGCCTCGAGCGCGCGCTCGGCGTCGGTGATGTCGGCCCGGTCGCGGGCCGCGTCGGCCTCGGCCCGGGAGAGGACCACCACGTCGACGGGGATGCTCCGTCGGGCGAGGTCGATCTCCTGGAGGTCGGCGTCGAGGGCGGCCTGTGCGGCCGCGAGGCGGGCGGCGACCGGACCGTCGTCGAGGCGGGCGAGCACGTCGCCGGCCCGCACGGTGGCCCCCGGCGCCACCTCGATGGCCGTGATCGTCCCGCTGACCGCGAACGACACCTCGGACTCGACGGAGCTGCGGACCCAGCCCGGCACGCGAACCTCGGCGACGACGTCCGCGCGCACGACGGGCACCACCGTCGCCCCCGGCCCCGGGACGAGCCCGGGGAAGCGCAGCACGATCACCGTGCCCGCGACCCCGGCGAGGAGGACGACGATCAGCAGGGTCGGGACCAGCCAGCCCCGGCGTCGCCGACCGGTGGACATGGCTGCGGACGGTAGTGGCCCGGCGTGCCGGGTCCCGGGACCCGACCCCGGCGTGTCACCCGTCCGGGGGCTCAGTCCGCGATCGCCACGAGGTGCCCGACGGCCTCGTGGTCGGCCACCGCCCGCAGGACCTCGGCGGCGACGTCGGCCCGGGAGACCTGGTGTCCGGCGTGGACATGGCGGTCGAGCGTGCGGCGGTAGCGGTCGGTCCGCGCGCCGTCGACCAGGCGTGGCGGGCGCACGATCGTCCAGTCCAGGCCGCTCTCGCGCACGATCTCCTCCATCCGGGCCATGTCC
>JAQSWW010000070.1 GCA_029266415.1 Actinomycetospora sp.
ACTTGTCATGGTTCTAGGAGAGAACGGAGTCGGACGATGACCACCACCGCACGGACCGAGCCCGCCACCGCGCGCCGCGGCACCGGGGGTCCCCCGCTGTGGGCGCCGGCCCTCGCCTACGCCGGGCTGACCGTCGCCGGCGTCGCCACGTTCACCGGCGTCCGGCCCGGCGCCCCACCAGCCGCGGTGCTGGCCGCGCAGCAGGCCGCGCCCGTGTCCGGGGCGATCTCGGCCCTGCTGCTGTTCGCGTCCGCGGCGCCGCTGGCGGTGTGGACCGCGGCGGTCTTCCAGCGCCTGCAGGTCCTCGGGGTCCGCGTCGCCGGCCCGGTGATCGGGCTGGTCGGCGGGGTGCTGGCCGCGGCGGCGGTCGCCGCCAGCGGGCTCGTGGCGGCGACGGCGCTCGCCGTCGCCCCCGGCGGCGACGCCGGGGTGGCCGCCGCGCTGGCCCAGCTCGCCTTCCTGGCCGGCGGTCCCGGGTTCGCGGTGTCCTTCGCGCTGCTGCTCGCCGGGGTCGCGGTGCCCGCGCTGGTCCTGCGGCTGGTGCCCCGCTGGCTGGCGATCACCGGGACCGTCCTGGCCGGGGTCGGCGTGCTCGCCACGCTCTCCGTCGCCTTCCTCGCGGCCGCGCCGGCGCTGCCCGTGGTCCGGTTCGGCGGGCTGCTGTGGATCGTCGCCGTCAGCGTCGTCCTGCCCCGCCGCCGTCACCGCACCACCGCGGCCTGAGGAGCGGGACGTGCGCATCAGCATCTCGATCACCGACGTCTCGGGCACGGAGCCCGCCGGCCTGGCGGGTCACCTCGCCGACACCGCCCGCGCCGCCGACGAGGCGGGGCTGGACACGGTGTGGGTGGCCGACCACCTCCTGCAGGCCGTACCCGGCACCGCCGTCGACGACCCGGTGCTCGAGGCCTACACCACCCTGGGCTTCCTCGCGGCCCACACGCGCCGGGCGCGGCTCGGCACCCTGGTCACCGCGGTGACCTTCCGCCCGCCCGCCCTGCTGGTCAAGGCCGTCACCTCGCTCGACGTGCTCTCCGGCGGCCGCGCCTGGTTCGGGGTCGGCGCCGGCTACCTCCGCGAGGAGGCCCACGCCACGGGCGTGCCGTTGCCGCCGACGCCCGAGCGGTTCGCGCACCTCGAGGACACGCTGCGGCTGGCCCACCAGATGTGGCGCGGCGACACCTCCGCCTTCACGGGCACCCACCTCCGCGCGGCCCACCCCGTCTCGAGTCCGGCGCCGCTGACCCGGCCCCGCCCGCCGATCCTCGTCGGCGGGATGGGCGAGCAGCGCACCCTGCGCCTGGTCGCCCGCTACGCCGACGCCTGCAACCTGTTCGACATCCCGGACGGCGGGGCCACGCTGCGCCGCAAGCTGGACGTCCTGGCCGGGCACTGCGCGGCGATGGACCGGCCCGTCGACGAGATCACCACGACCGTCAGCACGCGCCTGCACCCCGACGAACCCGCGGGCGGGCTCGTCGACCGGTGCGCCGCGCTCGCCGACCTCGGCGTCGACCACGCCGTCGTGCTCACCGCCGGCCCCTGGACCGCGGCCCGGATGGACACCCTCGCCCACGCCGCGGCCGACCTCGCCGACGTGGCCCCTCGGTCCCGCACTCCCTGAGCTCGGGGTTCGGGGCGACATGCGGCAGAGATCGCGTCGAGAACGACGGACCGGGGCGCGCGCGTTGATGCAGCGAACGGCGCCTTCGCTGCACGGGAGGCAGCGAGAGCGCCCTTCGCTCCCCCGGGCCGGGTCGTTCTCGACGCGATCTCGTGCGTAGGTCGGGCTCAGGTGCACCGCGCCGCCACGCCCGGGACCACCGGCACCCAGTCCGGGTGCTTGGCCGACGCCGTGTCGCCGGAGGAGATCCCCCGGGCGCGCCGGCCCACCCAGGGCAGGACGTGCTCGCGGTAGTAGGCCAGCTCGGCGCGGGTGCTGCGGGGCGGGTCGGGCGGTGCCGGGCCGGTGTCGCCGTCGGTCGCCCCGTCCAGGATCGCGGCGAGGACCAGTCCGGCGACGCGTCGGTGCCCGGGCGCGCCGAGGTGCAGGCGGTCCGGTGACCAGTACCCCGGCCGGTGGAGCTCCGTGTCGTGGAAGGCGTCGACGAACGCCACGTCGTGCGCGGCGGCGAGCTCGGCGATGCTCGCGGTCAGGGCCTCGCCGCGACGGCGCACCACGCGGCCCAGCGGGATGCCGCCGGAGGGGTCGGCGCCGCTGATGAGCACCAGGCGGACGCCGGCCTCGGCGCAGCGGGCCACCACGCCGGCGGTGAGGTCCGCGAGGTGGGCGAGGTCGGTGCGCGGGCGCAGCATGTCGTTGCCGCCGCCGTTGAGCGTCAGCACCGTCGGCGCCGGGCGCAGGGCCAGGGCCACGTCGAGCTGATCGGTCACGATCTCGCCGAGCAGCCGCCCGCGGACCGCCAGGTTGGCGTAGGAGATCGGGTGCCCCGCCGCCTCCGCGAGCCCGGCCGCGACGTGGTCGGCCCACCCGCGCACCGACCCGTCGGCATGCTCGTCCCCGACGCCCTCGGTGAAGCTGTCGCCGATCGCCGCGAAGCGCACGGGGGCAGGCTAGGCGCGCACGCCGCGCTGCCCGACCGCGCCTCGGAGCCCGACGCAGCCGATGCACCCCACACAGTCGACGCAGTCCACGCACGCGATGCAGCCCACGCAGCGGCGGCACGCCACGCACGCGATGGTGCCCACGCACGCCTGGACGAGGACGCCGACGAGGGTGAACGCGCTGCCCGCGACCCCCACGCTCCCGCTGGTGGCGGCACTCCCGGCCACCGCGACGCTGCCGGCCGTCGCCACGGTGCCCGCGTCCGCGACGCTGCCCGCCGTCGGGACGCTGCCGGACACCGGGACACTGCCCGCGGTGGCCGCGCTCCCGGCGACGGCGAGGGTGTCCCGCTGATCGATCACGCCGATGAGCGTGCCCGAGCCGACCGCGCCCGGACAAGGTTCACCGCGGCGGACGCCGCCGGGCCTGCGCCTGCGCCCGGTTTGCACGGCTCCGGGTGCGGCCGCATGCTGGGCGCCCCACCAGCTCGCCGGAGGCCACGGACGATGACCGCTCGAGGCCGCTCGTGAAGGTCCTGGTCGCGGGCGCGTCCGGATTCGTCGGCGCGAGGTTGTGCCCGGCCCTCGAGGAGGCCGGCCACACGGTGCGGGCGATGACCCGGCGCCCGGCGGGCTACCGGGGGGTCGGCGAGCCGGTGGCCGGCGACGTCGGCGACCCCGCCTCGCTGCGGCCGGCGCTCGCCGGGTGCGACGTGGCCTACTACCTCGTGCACTCCCTCGGCGACGCCGACTTCGAGCAACGCGACGCCGACGGCGCGTCCGCGTTCGGACGGGCCGCGGCGGACGAGGGGGTGTCCCGCATCATCTACCTGGGCGGCCTCGGGGCGGGCGAGGACGACCTGTCGGCGCACCTGCGGAGCCGCCACCAGGTCGAGGGGCTGCTCGGGGACGCGGGCGTCCCGGTCACGACCCTGCGCGCCGGGATCATCGTCGGCCACGGCGGGATCTCCTGGGAGATGACGCGGCAGCTCGTGGAGCACCTGCCCGCGATGGTCTGCCCCCGGTGGGTCCGGACCCGGACGCAACCGATCGCCGTCGCCGACGTGGTCCGCTACCTGGTCGGCGTCCTCGACGTCCCGGAGACCACGGGCCGCGCTTTCGACATCGGGGGACCCGAGGTCCTCGAGTACCTGACGATGATGCGGCGGGTGGCCGCCATCGAGGGCCGCACGATGCTGGTCCTGCCCGTCCCGCTGCTCACGCCCTCGTTGTCCTCACGCTGGCTGTCCCTGGTGACCGACGTCGACGTCGCCACCGGGCGCTCGCTCATCGACTCGATGAGCAACGAGGTCGTGGTGCGCGACGACAGCATCCGCGAGCTGGTGCCGTTCAGCCCCATGGACTACGACGAGGCCGTGCTCGCCGCGCTGGGCGAGCGCGCCCGGGCGGCGCGGGCCGCCGCCGGCGGAGCGCCCGGGCGCTGACCAGCCCGCCCACGGCCACCACCGACGCGACGGCGGCGAGGACGGCCGCGGCCCGGGGCGGCAGGGACGCCCGAACGGGCAGCGCCCAGCCCGCGCGGTCCAGGGTGACGTGCGGGCTGCCGGTCAGCAGCGCCCCGGCCCGGCTCGTGCGCCGGGGGTCGATGACCGCGACCCGCCCGCGCGGACCGTGCAGTTCGGCCCGCACCCCGGCCGCGGCGAGGCGGGCGGCCAGGCCGTGGGTGGCGCCCCGCCCGGAGGCGGCCACGACCACGGCGGGGTCGGTCACGTCGAGGCGCAGCCGCTGCGCGGTCCCGACCAGCCGGCCCGCCGTGCGGCGGCCGACGTGGTCGGTGACCTCGACGCGGAGGTCCACCTCGGCGACCAGGTGCCCCGCGTCGGGGCTCACGCCGAGGCGCTCGGCGAGCCCAGCGAACCACGGCTGTCGTCGTCGCTGGTGCGGATGCGCAGGGTGCCGTTCATCTTCCACGTCGCGCGGGGCGAGTCCGGGCCGGTCGTCCGGGGGACCTCGACGGTCATGTCGTCGAGCTCGTACTCGATGACGGCCCCCTTGCCGGTGAGGAAGGACCACAGCTCGTGGCCGAACTCGCGGATGTCGGTGGGCGCGGCCGCGGTGGTGCCGTCGCCGGTGGTGGTGGTGCTGCTCATGGGGCTCACCTGGTGCTGATCGTCGGGCGGGGTGACCCGACGTCCTGCACGCGGCACGACCCGGGGACGGCGGCCGAGGTCTGGGGCAGCCCGCTCCGGATCGGCGGGCGGGAACGGATCGAAACCCCTCCTCGGCCCCGTTCCCGGCGCGCCCCGTCGCCCTCGCGCGGCCGAGCGGTACGATGGAGACGAACCCGGCCCGCTGTGCTCCGCACGTCCGGCGGCCCGGGGTGCACGGGCACGACGTCACCCTCGCGTGGTGGCCCTCCCCGTGCACGCACCGTCGGGGCCGTGGCCCGCTCGCCCGTCCGACGGTGGATCGGCTCGCGGGACGAGGACACCGGGTCCTCGCCGCACCCGGTCGCCCGGTGACGACGCGCGGTGGGCCGCCACGGCGGCGCTGCCGCGCACTCCGAAGGAGGTCCGTGGCTCGACGAGGCCAACCCCGCGCCAAGGCACGTGGTGGTGACCCCAAGGACCGGCGGCGTGGCCGCGACCGCGAGGACGTCGTGTCGGTGCTCGAGCGCGCCGTCCGCGACGTCCGCACCGCGCTCGAGAGCGGGCGGGTGACGCCGTCGACGCGCACCAAGTTCCAGGCCGTCGCCCTGCTGCTGCGCGACGAGCGCGCCCGCATCCGGGCGGCCGACATCAGCGAGTCGCAGCGCACCGCGCGCCTCAAGCGGCTCGACGACATCGCGACGGCGCTCGCGAAGAACGCCGTGCGCCACCCGGCGCTGCTGGCGCTGCTCGCCGAGGACGCGGTCGTCTCGGACGAGGCCCGGTCGCTCGAGCGCGAGATGCTGCGCCGCGCGGGCATCGAGGCCCCGGCCCCGGAGCCGGAGCCGGTCGAGGAGGCCCCCGCGGCCCCGGCCAAGCCCGCCGTCGTGCCGCAGTCGGTCATCTCGCGCCAGATGGCCAACCCGTTCCTCGCGCCCGACTACTCGGCCGTCCGGCCCAGCGGGCCCCGGCCGACGCCGTTGACCAGCTGGGAGCTCCTCGACCCGCTGCTCCGGTCGTTCGAGCGCGCCGGCGACGGGACCCCGGCGTGCATGCCGCTGCCCGCGCCCACGTCGCGGAAGGTCCCCGGCGGCCGGGAGCTCATGCCGCACCAGGCCCGGCTCGTCGCCGCGGCCGCGGACGGCCACCGCACGTTTCTGCTCGCCGACGAGCCCGGGCTGGGCAAGACGGCCCAGGCACTGCTCGCCGCCGAGGCCGCGAAGGCCTACCCCCTGTTGGTCGTCGTGCCCAACGTCGTCAAGACGAACTGGCTGCGCGAGGCCGGGCTGTGGGCGACCCGCCGCTCGGCCACCGCGATCCAGGGCAACGGGGACTCCGTCGACGGGTTCGCCGACATCGTCGTCGTCAACTACGAGGTGCTCGACCGGCACGTCGGGTGGCTCGGCGACTTCGGCTTCCGCGGGATGGTGGTCGACGAGGCCCACTTCATCAAGAACAAGACCTCGCAGCGCTCGCAGCACGTCCTGACGCTCGCCGAGCGCATCCGGTCGTTCACCGCGCGCCCGCTGCTGATGGCGCTCACCGGCACGCCGCTGATCAACGACATCGAGGACTTCCTGGCCATCTGGGAGTTCCTCGGCTGGATCGACGAGAAGAAGCCGCGCCCCGACCTGATGGACGCGCTGACCGAGACGGGCCTGACACCGGCGGATCCGGGCTTCGCCACGGCCGCCCGGCGCGCCGTGATCGACCAGGGCATCGTCCGCCGCCGCAAGGTCGACGTGGCCGCCGACATCCCCGCGCGCCGCGTCGCCGACCTCCCCGTCGAGCTGGACGGTGCGACCGGCCGCTCGATCCGCGCGGCCGAGCGCGACCTCGCGCGCCGAATGGTGGCGCGGTACACCGACGCCCTCGCCGCGCGGGGCTCGGACCCCGCCGAGGGCATCGACCACGACCTCGTGCGCCGGGTCGCCACGTGGGAGCAGAAGGACGCGGCCGGCGCGTCGAACGGCGACAACGTCTTCACGATGATGCGCCGCATCGGCCAGGCGAAGGCCGCGCTCGCCGCGGACTACGCCACCCAGCTCGCGCGCAGCGCGGGCAAGGTCGTCTTCTTCGCCAAGCACGTCGACGTCATGGACGCCGCCGAGGAGACGTTCGCCCGCCAGGGCGTGCGGTTCTCCTCGATCCGCGGCGACCAGACGCCCGCCGTCCGCCAGCGCAACATCGACGCGTTCGTCGACGACCCGGGCGTCGCCGTCGCGGTCTGCTCGCTGACCGCGGCCGGGGTGGGCATCAACCTGCAGGTCGCGTCGAACATCGTGCTCGCGGAGCTCACCTGGACCGCCGCGGAGCAGACCCAGGCCATCGACCGCAGCCACCGCATCGGCCAGTCCGAGCCGGTCACCGCCTGGCGGATCATCGCCGCGCAGACGATCGACGCGCGGATCGCCGCGCTGATCGACGACAAGGCGGGCCTCGCCGCGACGGCCCTGGACGGCTCCGAGGAGGAGGTCGGGTCGTCGACCGACGCGCAGCACGCGACGCTCGTCGCCCTGCTCACCGACGCGCTGTCGGCCTGATCCGGGCGCCGGCTCAGCTCCCGGTCCGGACGCCGGCCGGCGGTTCCACCGACCGGCGCAGGATCTTCCCGGTGGGCCCCTTGGGCAGCTCGTCCTGCACCCACAGGTGGCGCGGGTACTTGTAGGCCGCCACCCGCTGCTTGACGAAGTCGCGCAGCTCGTCGACGCCCACGTCCTGCCCGGGCTTGAGGGCGACGGCCGCGCCGACCTCCTCGCCCAGGTCGGGGTGCTGGATCCCGATCACGGCGACCTCGGCGACCGCCGGGTGCTCGTAGAGCGCCTCCTCGACCTCGCGCGGGTAGACGTTGTAGCCGCCGCGGATGATCAGCTCCTTCTTGCGGTCGACGATCGAGTAGTAGCCGTCCGCGTCGCGGCGGGCGAGGTCGCCGGTGCGGAACCAGCCGTCCGGGATGGACTCGGCGGTCGCCTCGGGGCGTCCCCAGTAGCCCTTCATCAGGCCCTCGCCGCGGATCGCGATCTCGCCGACCTCGTCGTCGGCGACGTCGCCGCCCTCGTCGTTGACCAGGCGCATCTCCATGCCGGCCACCGGGACCCCGATGGACCCGGGCTTGCGCTCGGCGTGCGGGTGGTTGAACGACGCCACCGGCGAGGTCTCGGAGAGCCCGTAGCCCTCGAGGATGATGCAGTCGAAGGCCTCCTCGAACGACCGCAGCACCTCCACCGGCATCGCCGAGCCGCCCGAGACGCAGGACCGCAGCGACGAGACGTCGTACTGCTCGCGGTCGGGTGCGTGCAGCATCCCCGAGTACATCGTCGGCACGCCCTCGAACACCGTCACCCGGTCCCGCCCGATCATCGCCAGCGCCTTGGCCCCGTCGAAGCGCGGCAGCAGCGTGAGGCATGCCCCGCTGAGCACCGACGCGTTGAGCCCGCAGGTCAGCCCGAAGACGTGGAACAGGGGCAGGCACCCCATCACCACGTCGTCCGGGGTGATCTCCATCAGCGTCCGCGCCGACGTGTGGGCGTTGGTCCACAGGTTGGACTGGGTCAGCTCGGCGCCCTTGGGCTGGCCCGTGGTGCCGGAGGTGTAGAGCACGACCGCGGTGTCGTCGTCGCCGCGCGGCACCGGCTCGGTCAGCGGCTCGGCGTCGCCGAGCTGCTCGCGGGTCGGGCCCGCGGCGCCGACGGCCACCGCCTCGATGCCGACCTCCTGCGCGGCCTCGGTGGCGGCCTGCACGGCCTGGTCCCACGCGAAGACCACCGACATCCCCGAGTCCTCGAGGTAGTAACGGATCTCGCGGGCGGTGAGCAGCGGGTTCATGGGCACCACGGCGCAGCCCGCGAACATCGCGCCGTAGAACAGCACCGGGAACGCGGGCACGTTCGGGAAGACCAGGCCCACCCGGGACCCGGGCTCGATCCCCCGGGCGCGCAGCATCCCGGCGACCCCCTGGGCGGCCTCGAGGAACGCGCGGTAGGTCACCACGTGGTCGTCGAGCCGCAGAGCCGGCCGGTCCCCGTGCTGCTCCGCGGTCTCGCGCAGTGCCGTCGCCAGGTCGGTCATCGATGACTCCCTCTCGTCGCGTGCGCCCCGGTTGCCCCGCGGCGTGACCGGGGACACCCCTGGCGTGATGGCCGAGCAACCCGCGTGGTGGCGGCGCGCGTTCGACACCGTCGAGGGCGCGGTCGCGCCGCGACTGGAGTCCCTCGTCCGCACCGACGAGTACGCCTGGGTCGCGGCGACGGTCACGTGGGCACGGTCCACGGTGCGCCACCGGCTCGCCGACACCACCGCCGCGATGTGGCACCTGGTGAACCTGCCGGCGGGCAGCGACGTGGCGCGGCTGCGCGCCCAGATCGGCGCGCTGGACCGAGAGGTCCGGCGCCTGACGCTGCGCCTCGAGCAGGAGTCCCCCGCACGGTCCGGCACGACGGAGGCGATCGATGGCAGCACCCGAGGTGGCCCCGCAGAGCGTCCTCGACCGCATCCGCCGGGACGTGGAGCGCAACGCGCTCCGGGCCCGTAACGGCATCGGCCTGGTCACCGGCACCCGGCGCGTCCGGACGGGCCTGACCCCGAAGGACGTGGTGTGGCGCCACGGACGCTGCGAGCTGTGGCACTACCGCAACGAGAGCCAGGGCGGGGTCCGGCTCGGGCCGCCGCTGCTCATCGTGTTCAGCCTCATCAGCCGCAGCTACATCCTCGACCTCACCCCCGGCAACAGCTTCGTCGAGCGCCTGCTCGAGGCCGGCTTCGACGTCTACCTGCTCGACTGGGGCGAGCCCGACGAGCGCGACGCGCAGAACCGTCTGGAGGACTACGTCGACGACTTCCTCCCGGCCGGCATCCGCGAGGTCCTGCGACGTTCCGGCGCCGACGAGGTCAGCCTGCTGGGGTACTGCTTCGGCGGCGACCTGGCCCTGCTGCACGCTGCCCACCACCCCGACACCCCGCTGCGCAGCCTGTCGGTGATGGCCACCCCGGTCGACTTCCGCGCCATGGGGCCCATGGCCGCCCTGTTCACCCGCGGCGGCCTCGAGCTCGACGACGTGCTCGACGACGCCGGCAACGTGCCCCCGCACGTGGTGCTGCAGAGCTTCCGCGCCCTCAAGCCGACCGCCGAGGTCAGCCGCTACGTCACGCTGTGGGACCAGCTCTGGAGCGACCAGTACCTGGACGCCTACCAGGCGATGACGAGCTGGTCGGACGACCACATCCCGTTCCCCGGCGCCACGGCCCGCCAGACCGTGGACATGCTCGTGCGGGACAACGGGCTGCTCACCGACGACCTCGAGATCGGTGGAGACCGGGTGCACCTGCGCGACATCACGGTGCCGTTCCTCAACGTCCTCGCCTGCCGCGACCACATCGTCCCCGAGGCCGCGGCCGCCCCGCTGATCGACCTGGTCGGGTCCCCGGACCGCCACGAGCTGCGCCTCGACGCCGGGCACATCGGCCTGGTCGTGGGCCGGACCGCCGCGCGCACCACGATCCCGACGATCATCGACTTCCTGCGACGCCGCAGCGATGCGGTCGTCGCGGACCCGCGGGAGGCCTCGTGACCACGACCGTCGTCGAGCTCGACGCCGATCGCGTCGACGCCCTGGCGCGCTTCTTCGCCGACCTCGGAGAGGGCGACCTGACCTTCGTCAAGGAGGACGTCAGCGGCCCGGAGGCCGTCCGCGGCTGGATGCGGCCGGGACGGCAGTGGCTGGCCCTGGACGACGAGGACGACGAGGACGGCGAGGACGGGGGCGAGGTCGCCGGGTTCGTCGCCGTGCTGCCGCTGCACGGCTGGTCGGACCACGTCGGCGAGATCCGCCTCGTCGTCCACCCCCGTCACCGCGGCGCCGGGCTGGGCCGCACGCTCGCCCGCCACGCCCTCCGGCGGGCCCTCGACCAGGGGCTCCGCAAGGTGGTCGTCGAGGTCGTCGCCGACCAGGAGGCGCTGCTGGCCATGTTCTCCGGCCTCGGGTTCACCGGGGAGGCGCTGCTCACCGACCACGTCCGCGACCGCGAGGGGGGTCTGCACGACCTGGTCGTGCTCGCCCACCACGTCGAGGCGACGGCGGAGGCCATGCGTGCCATCGGGCTCGAGGAGGAGATCGCGCCGCAGTGACGGGCAGGCCGCAGACTCGACGGGTGCTGCGTCCCGTCGCCCGTGTCCTGCTCGGCCTCGCCCTGCTGTTCGCCGGCGGGGCGCACCTCACGGGTGCGCGCCGGGAGTTCCGGGCGCAGGTGCCGTCGTGGTTCCCGGTTGACGCCGACCTCGTCGTGGTCGTGTCGGGCGTCGTCGAGATCGTCCTCGGGGTCGCCCTGGTGGTGCTCGTCCGGCACCGCGTCGCCGTCGGTCTGGTCGTGGCGGCCTTCTTCGTCGTCGTCTTCCCCGGCAACGTCGCGCAGTTCGTGGAGCAGCGGTCGGCCTTCGGCCTCGACACCGACCTGACCCGCGGCCTGCGCCTGCTCGGGCAACCGGTGCTCGTCGCCTGGGCCCTGTGGTCGACCGACGCCGGGACGTGGCTGCGCCAGCGGATCCGCCGGCGTCGTCCATCGCGCGTCCCCTGAGTCCGGGAGGATCGGCGGCCGCCCCCACCACCCTGCACTCCGGAGGACCCCTTGTACCTCGCGATCTCCACCGACGGCGTCGAGCTCCGCATGCCCGAGAGGCTGACGGACCTCTACGCCTCCTACCGTCAACGGCTCACCTCGGACAAGATCGCCGAGATACTGACCGAGCACGACGCCGGTGAGCTCTCGGAGAAGGCCGACCACGTCGTCGTCCCCGTGGACACCCTGCGCCGCCTCGCGGCCGGTCGGGTGCCCGAGGGCTGGGAGGCCGACTTCGAGGGCATGCTCGCCGACGCGCGCACGAAGGGCCGGCTCACCGACGACGGCAGCGCGATCAGCGCGCCCCTCGAGCGCGAGATGTAGTCGGGGCTGTCGGGCCCCGCTGTCACCATCGACCGCATGACGACGTGGCGTGAGGTGGAGGACGCGGAGCCCGAGTTCGCCGGCCGGGTCCGGGCGCTGTTCGAGGCCCGGAAGCACCACACGGTGGCGACGGTGCGCGCCGACGGGTCGCCGCGGATCTCGGGCATCGAGACGGTGATCGCGGACGGCGAGCTGACCTTCGGGTCGATGCCCGGGGCCCGCAAGGGAGCCGATCTGCGCCGCGACCCCCGCTTCGCCCTGCACAGCGCCACCGTCGACCCGGTCGAGGGCGCCGAGGCGCAGTGGCCGGGCGAGGCCAAGATCAGCGGACGGGCGGTCGAGGCCGGCACCGTCGAGGGCCAGGAGGGCGACCTCTTCCGCGCCGACATCGCGGAGGTCGTCCACACGCACCTGGACGACGCGGCGACGCGGCTGGTCGTCGAGTGGTGGACGCCGGCGCAGGGGCTGCGCCGGGTGGAGCGCGCGTAGTCGCGCGGGTCCTACGATCGAGATCGATACTCGACGACGCGGAGTACCGCCGGTGCCTGTCATCGCCTCGTGGACACCCGACGACGGTCGGGCGCAGCGGGACGCCCGCGACGAGGCCGTGTCCACGATGTCGGCGATGGCGCCGATGACCAGGATCGGCGACCTGACGATCCCCGCGGGCCGCACCGCCACCATCGCCCGACACGACCTGGGCCCCGTCGCGCTGGTCCACCTCGAGGGCCTCGCCTACGACCAGGTCGCCACGGCGAGGACCACCGACGGGGTGCCGGCCGGCATCTCGCTCGGTGTCCGGCCGTCGGGGACGTGGGAGCTGTCCCAGGCCGGGACCACCCGGGGCAGCGCCGCCCACGACGTCGTCGGCGTCGTCGACGTGACGCGGGCGATGAGCCTGCGGACCGGCGCGGACACCGCGCTCCTCCAGATGTACCTCTCGGCCGACCAGCTGGGGATGGAGGTCGACGCCCTCCGCCGCGCGGTCGCGTCCGTCGACCGGAGCCCGCTGCGCTCCCTCGTGGCGGGCCACGTGCTGCACCTCCCCGGGGCGGTCGCGGACCTCGCGGACCCGGTGGCGCGCCGCAGCGTCGGGCTCGCGACGATCGAGGTGGTGCGCGCGATGCTGATCGGCGCCGCCCGCCCCGAGCAGCAGGTCGGCACGGCCATGAGCGCCGAGCACCTCCGCACCGGCATCGAGCGCTACGTCCGCCGGCGTCTGCGCGACCCCGCGCTCAGCCCGGCGTCGATCGCCGCCGCGCACGCGATCTCCCGGCGGCACCTCTACGACCTCTGGCGGCACGAGCCGACGACGCTCGTCCGGTGGATCACCCTGCGCCGGCTGGAGGCCGCCCGGGAGGAGCTCGCCGACCCCCGCCTCGCCCACCGTTCGATCGAGCGGATCGCGCACGGCTGGTGCTTCCCCGACCCGGCCTCGTTCGCCCGCCGGTTCCGGGCCGAGTACGGCATGGCGCCGCGGGAGTGGCGTCGCGTCACCGGCACCGCTCCCTGAGGAGACCGTTCGTCGCACGGGACGGTGGAAGCGGTCGCGGGCGGCTAACCGGCCCCATGGCCGACTTCACGGGCACCACCACCGTCGCCGCCGCCGACGACGTCCTGTTCGCCTTCCTCTCCGACGTGCACAACCTCCCGAAGTACTTCGCACGCATGACCTCGGCCGAGCCCGGCGAGGGCAACGAGGTCCGCACCACCGCCGCGTTGCCCGACGGCTCGCAGGTCGAGGGCAAGGCGTGGTTCGAGGTCACCGACGACACCCGCCACCTCGCCTGGGGCTCCGAGGGCGAGAACGGCTACCGCGGCGACCTCGACGTCCGGGCGCTCGGCGACGACCGCAGCGAGGTCGAGGTGCGCATCCACACCGAGCGGGTCACCGAGGACACCGACGGCAGCATCCAGGGCGGCGTCGACGAGACCCTCGCCGCGATCAAGCAGCTCGTCGAGCGGGCCGGCGCCCTCGATTCCTGAGAGCGGGTCAGCCGCCCTCGAGCAGACGGGCCAGGGTGCCGACGTCCGCCAGGTCCAGGTGCGGGCGCCGGTGCTCCGGCACGTCACGGAACGCGTCCGCGTCGCCGATGCCGGTCTGCACGGCGACGGCCAGCGCCCGGCCCCGGTGCGCCATCGGCACCTCCAGGCCGGGGTCGTCCCCCACCACCGCCAGCTCGGCGGGCGCGACACCGAGACGCCGCGCCGAGGTCTGCAACGCCTGCAGCGCCGGCTTGCCGACGACGGTGACCCGCGCGCGGGTGATGTCGCGGACGACGGCGCTGATCGCTCGCGACGACCCGAGCGTGCGCCCCTCCGCGGTGGCGAAGTAGGGCGAGAGCGACGCGCTGTAGAACCGCGCGCCCTCGAGCACCGCGAAGCAGGCGGCCTCGAGCGCCTCGAACGTCAGCTCCTGGCGGTACCAGCCCGCGAGGACGGCGTCGGCGGTCGTCCCGCGCAGCGGCGGGAGCGTCTCGATGCCCGCGGCCTCGAGCGGCTCGGTGATGCCCTTCCCGCCGAGCACCATGACCCGCCGGTGGCCCCGCTTCGCGAAGATCTCGGCCGCGGCGGTGGCCGGGGTGAGCACGGCGTCGTCGGGCACCGGGAAGCCCGCCTGCTGCAGGGCGTGCGCGCACTCCTGCGGGGTCTTCACGGTGCCGTTGGTGAACACGCAGCACGGCGTACCCCGGTCGGCCAGGAGCCGCACGAGCTCCACGGCACCGGGCAGGGCCCGGATGCCCCGGTTCTCGCGGTCGCCCAGGACCAGCGTGCCGTCCATGTCGAGCACGAAGCCGCGGACCGCCCGCAGCCGGTCGAGGACCGCGGGCCCGGGGTCAGCCATCGGGCGCTCCTCCCCCGCGCCGGTGCACGGACAGGCGCAGGTCGCCCTTGGCGATCGCGAGGTCGTGGACACTCGGCCGCTCGCCCAGCGCGCGGACGAGGTCGAACACCGGGGTCAGGGCGGGCTGGTGGTGCTGCGGCGCCGGGCCGGCGGCGAGCATCGCGTCGACCTGGTCGGCGGGCATGTGCGCCCGCAGCAGCAGCTCCTCGTCGCTGATCCGGGTGCCGAACTGGCGGCGCAGCTCCTCCGGCGACGGCGCCGGCGGCTCGGCCCGCAGCTCGCGGGCGCGCGGCCGGTCGAGGACCCGGTCGAGCACGTCGGGCACGATCGGGGTGGTGGGCCGGCCGAAGCTGCCCAGCGCGTAGCGGATGACCTGGTCGGGCACGGTCGCCCACCGCTCCCCCATGACGTTGAACAGCGCCTGCGAGACCACCATCTGCGGGAACGGGGTGACCATGATCGGGTGGCCGAGCTCGGCGCGGACGCGACCGATCTCCTCGATCAGGCTCTCGAAGCGGTCCTCCATCCCGATCTCGCGGAGCTGGCGGCGGGTCGTGGTCATCACCCCGCCGGCGATCTGGTGGTGCAGGAACGCGGCGTCGAAGTCCTGGGGCCGCCCGGCGGGCAGCTCCTCCGCCGCCGCCAACCGGTCGACGACGTCACAGGCCAGGCCCAGCGCGCGGTCGTCGACGTCGATCCGGTGGCCCATCTCGCGCAGGTTCGCCACGGTGCGGCGCACCTCGGGCAGCGACGAGCCGTTGCCCAGCGCGCCGCAGCCGGTCTGGACGACCTCGACGCCCAGCTCGGGGGCGATCGCGTAGGTCAGCGGCGAGAGCCCGATGGTCGCGTGCGAGTGCAGTTCGAGTGCGGTGTCGCCGAGCGCGGCCTTGACCGCCGGCACGAGGGTGCGCGCCCGCTCGGCGGTGAGGATGCCGGCCGGGTCCTTGACGTAGACGCGGTCCATGTCGGGGCACGCGCGCATCTGGCGGGCGATGTCGGCGTAGAACGCGTCGTCGTGCACCGCGCTGATCGTGAAGGTCAGCGCGCCGACCACCTCGTCGACGCCGGCCTTCTTCAGCCGCCGGGCGGTGGCCCGCGCGGCGTCCATGTCGTGCATGGGGTCGAGGACGACGACCCGGTCGATGCCGTTGGCGACGAGCCGGTCGTAGACCAGCTGCATGGTGTCCGGGTGGGAGTTCTGCCAGCTGATGAAGCGGAAGCCGGTGCCGATGAACTGCAGCTTCGTCCGCGGCATCAGCGCGCGGGTGCGGCGGAACAGTGCCCACGGGTCCTCGCGGTGGGTGCGCACGAGCATGCCCATCGCGGTGCTCGAGCTGTAGTCCAGCGCCCGGAACCCGACCCGCTCGAGGATCGGCGCCAGCGCGAGCACGTGGGCGCTACGCAGGCCGGCGGCGCCCCACAGGCTCTGGTTGCCGTCGCGCAGCGAGACGTCGACGAGGCCGACGTCGGCCATCAGGACACCCCCGCCGGCTGGCGGCGGTCCGCCAGGAACCGCTCGAAGAAGGCGGTGTCGACGCCGCCGGCGGCGAACTCGTCGTCGTCGAGCAGCGCCCGGTGCATCGGCGCGGTCGTCACCACCCCGTCGATGCGCAGCAGCTCCAGCGCCGCCCGGGCGCGGGCCAGGGCGTCGGCGCGGTCGGTGCCGTGCACGACGAGCTTGGCCAGCAGCGAGTCGTAGTGCGGCGGGACGACGGAGCCACCCTGCACGTGGGTGTCGACGCGGATGCCGTCGCCGGCGGGCAGGACCACCCGCTCGATGCGGCCCGGCGCGGGCCGGAAGTCGTCGGCCCAGTCCTCGGCGTTGATCCGACACTCCACGGCGTGCCCGGTGAGCGTGATGTCCTCCTGGCGCAGGCGCAGCGGCAGCCCCTCGGCCACGGCGATCTGCTCGGCGACGAGGTCCAGCCCGGTGACCATCTCGGTGACCGGGTGCTCGACCTGGATGCGGGCGTTCATCTCGAGGAAGGAGAAGGTCTGCCGGTCGCGGTCGTAGAGGAGCTCGACGGTGCCCAGGCCCCGGTAGCCGAGGTGGGCCGCCAGGGCGAGCGCCGCGGCGGCCATGTCCGCGTGGACGTGGTCGGGGATCGCCGGCGCAGGCGCCTCCTCGAACAGCTTCTGGTAGCGGCGCTGCACCGAGCAGTCGCGATCGCCCAGGGCCACCGCGGACACCCCGTCACCCAGCACCTGCACCTCGACGTGGCGTCCGGAGGCGACGTAGCGCTCGAGGTAGACCCGCGCGTCGCCGAACGCCGCGGCCGCCTCGGAGACGGCCAGGGCGAGGGTGCCGGGGAGCTCCTCGGCGGACCGGACGAGCTTCATGCCCCGCCCGCCGCCCCCGCCGACGGCCTTGACCAGCAGCGGGTAGCCGACCTCGGCCGCGACGGCCTGGGCGGCGGCCAGGTCGGCGGCCTCGCCGCCGGGTACGACCGGCAGGCCGGCCGCCACGGCGTGCGACCGGGCGGTCAGCTTGTCGCCGACGGCGTGCAGGGACGCGACCGTCGGGCCGACGAACACGATCCCCGCCTCGTCACAGGCGGTGGCCAGCGCCGGGTTCTCGGACAGGAACCCGTAGCCGGGGTGCACCGCGTCGGCGCCGACGACGACGGCGGCCCGGACCACCGCCGCCGGGTCGAGGTAGGACTGCGCGGCGGGCGCCGGGCCGAGACGCACTACGCGGTCGGCGCAGCGGGCCGGCAGGGAGTCCAGGTCGGCGTCGGACGCGGCGAGCACCGACTCGATACCGAGCCGGGCGCAGGTGCGGATCACGCGGGCGGCGATCTCGCCGCGGTTGGCGACGAGCAGGCGGCGGATCCTCACGGGGTCTCCCCCGCGGGCTCCACGACGAGCAGCACCGCGTCGGCGTCGGCGAACTCGCCGTTGCCCGTGCGGAACTCGACGACGGTGCCGCGCACGCCCGCGTGCACCGACGTCATCATCTTCATCGTCTCGACGATGCCGATGACGGTCTCCTCGTCCACCGCGTCGCCCACGTCGACGAAGGGCGGCGCGCCCGGGGCGGGCGCGCGGTAGAACGTGCCCAGTAGCGGCGGGTGCACCGCCACCGTGCCGTCGGGCAGGGCCGCGCGGGCGCGTTCCGGCTCGGCGGCGACCGCCGGCTCGGCGCTGCCCTCGAGTGCGGGCTCCCGGAGCACCCGGTGCTCGGCGGTCCAGCCCGCCGCGCCTTCCCGGCGCACGGTCAGGGTCAGGTCGGCCAGCTCCAGGTGCAGCTCGTCGAGGCCGCTGGAGTCGAGGGCGCGCACGACGTCGCGGACGTCGTCCGGGGTGAGGTCCACGGTGCTCAGGCCCCCGACCGGGGCTTGCCGCTCAGGGCGTTGAGGACGTGGTCGTACGCCCGCGGCGTCGGCGTCGCCACCCGCGCGGCGGCCGCGTCCTTCTCCGCCCACACCGTCTCCGGCCGGCTCTGCAGCAGCACAATGGCCTCGCCCGGCGACGCCGTCCGAGACACCGCCCACTCGATGTCCTGCGGGCAGCCGTGGTGTGCCTCCACGGTGCGCGCGACGGCGACCAGCTCCGCGATCTCCTCGTCGCTCACCGACGGGGCGTCGCGCAGGTCGTCCGGTACGTCGTCCTCCAGGACGCCGTCGCCGGCGGGGTCGGGCCGGTGCCACCGGGTCTTGGTCGCGACGGTCCGCCGGACGATCTCCCCGGTCACCTTGCTGACGACGAACGCGTCCGGGGTGACGTCGCCGCTGACCACGGCGGAGCCCAGGCCCCAGCTCGCGTCGATCGCGACCACCGACCGGTCGCCCGTGAGCGGGCTGCGGGTGAACATCACCCCGGAGCTGCGCGCGTCCACCATCTGCTGCACGACCACGGCCATCGCCAGGTCGGTCTCGGGGATGCCGCGGCGCCGGCGGTAGGTCACCGACTCGACGCTGTAGAGGCTGGCCCAGCAGCGGCGGACGGCGTCCAGCACCCGGTCGGCGCCACGCACCCAGAGGTAGGTGTCCTGCAGCCCGGCGAAGCTGTCGGCGGCGCTGTCCTCGCTGGTCGCGCTCGACCGCACGGCCACCGGCAGGTCGTCGGTGCCGCACGCGGCGGCCAGCTCCCGGTGGCCCGCGACGACGGCGTCGGCCACCTCGGGCGGCAGTGGCGCCGACGCCACGGTCTCGCGCAGCTCGGCGCACGCGGCGTTGACCCCGGCGGCGTCCCCGGGGTCGAGGGCCGCCACCCGCGCCCCGAGGTCGAGCGCGGCGACCGTGGCACCGAAGGCGGTCGTGGTCACCACGAAACCGTCGGGCACGCGGATGCCGGCCCGGCGCAGCTCGCCGAGCCCGGCGCCCTTGCCGCCGACGGCGGACACGTCGGCCCGCCCCACGTCGGCGAACCGCAGCACGGAGGGCGTGGTCACGGCGTCTCCCGCAGCACGGAGGGCGTGGTCACGGCGTCTCCCGCAGCACGGTGACGAGGCCGCGGTCGCCGTCGACCCGTACGCGGTCGCCCGTACGGATCTTCGCGGTGGCCTGGCCGGTGCCGACGACGGCGGGCATGCCGTACTCGCGGGCCACGATCGCCGCGTGCGACATCGTGCCGCCGATGTCGGAGACGGCGGCGGCGATCTTGCCGAACACCGGGCCCCAGCTCATCGTCTCGTCGGTGACGCCCCACAGCATCTTCACCGCGGGGTCGTTGAGCGACTCCGGCACCGGGCCCAGGGCCGGCGGCGGCGACCAGCCCGCGAGCGCCTCGAGGATCTGCTTGCGCCGGCGGACGATCGGCTGCCAGTGCCGCGCGCCGAGCTCGGCGCCGCCCGACGCCCAGGCCAGCGAGACGTCGACCAGCGCCTCCTCCACCTCGAGGTGGCGCAGGTGGAAGACGTCGTCGGCCTCGGCGAGCACCCCGCGCTCGGCGAGCAGGCGACCGAAGTCGCGGACCTTCTGGAAGAAGCGCGTCGTGAACCAGTGCTCGCAGTAGAACTTGTGCGACTCGATGTAGGGGAACACCTGCCGGCACAGCCCGAGCATCTGGTCGAACGCGGCCTTCTCCTCGTCGGACCCGAGCAGGGCGCGGTACTCGTCGGCGATCCTTTCGCGCTCCTGCGCCAGCCGCTCGGTGGGCCGGGTGAGGTCCTCGCCGGCGCGGATCTGCTCGACGTAGCGCGGCAGCGCGGCGAACGGGACGGTCAGGTCGTCGGCCCAGGACAGGTGGTGGTGGTAGAAGCCGTCACCGACCGAGACGTTGAACCACGGGTCCTTCGCCTCCTCGAGGGCCGCGAGCCACCGGGCGCCCGCGTCGCCCCGCTCGGCCAGGCCGCTCAGGACCTTGTCCGGCTCGCTGCCCTCGACGAACAGGTCGGCGAGGTCGAGCTCGACCGCGAGGGCGGCGAGCTTCTTCAGCTCGTCGTCCGGGCGGTACATCGTCACGTCCATCCCGGCGACCATCCGGGCCACGGTCTGGTCGCCCATCTCCGGGAAGGCCTGCTGGCAGAACTCGAAGAACACGACGTAGGCGCCGTAGCCGAGCATGAGGAACTCGGTGTGGTGGTGCCACATCGTCGAGTACAGGTCGATGCAGCGGTGGAAGTTCTCGCGCAGCAGGTGGTTGCTGGCGTACCCGCGCGACTCGAGCACCACCGACAGGTCGTCGAGCTCGCCGAGCCGCGGCACCTCGACCGCCTCGATCTCCGCGATCAGCGCCTCGATCCGCGTCTGCCAGCCCGCGTAGAGCTGGTCCCAGTTCGCGTAGTAGTGGCCGGCGCGCTCCTGGAAGTGGGCCAGCCGCGCCTCGATCTGCGCGGGGTCGGTCACCGGGTTGGCCGTGATGTACACGCGTCCGTTGACGATGCGGTACTCGATGCCCATGGTCGTCGGGAAGCTGAACAGCCGGGCGGTGTTCGCCCCGATCGCGGTGTAGGGCACCTCGGAGGTCAGGCCGTCGAAGGCCGGGACCACCTCGGGGAAGTGCATCGAGTTGTAGAACCAGAAGCGCTGGTCGTCCTCGGGCTGGAACCGCGAGAAGTAGGGATACATCTCCTCCCAGCCCTCGGCGCCCGGGACGGCGTCGATCTGCGACGGCAGCGGGAAGGACTGGTCACCGGACGGCGGGGACAACGGCGGGGACATGGGGGCTCCTCTGCTCCGTGGGCCAGGCGACCACCGCCGCAGCACGCCCCGAGACCGTCGCCCAGCGGGCGGGGTGAGGCAACACACGTCTTCCATCGCATGGAAAGCTTTCGCGCGTGCCGCGCCCACCGATCCGCACCGCGCCCGGCCGGTCGGCGACGTCCCGGGCGCTGTCGGTGCTCGACGCGTTCGACGAGCGCCACCACACGCTGACGCTCGCCCAGATCGCGCGGCGGACGTCGCTGCCGGTGGCCACCGCGCACCGTCTGGTCGGCGAGCTCTGCCGGGCGCGGCTGCTACGCCGGCGACCGGACGGGAGCTACGAGGTCGGCGCGCGGGTCTGGCAGCTCGGGCTCCTCGCGCCGCCGACGGCCCTGCGCGAGGCGGCGCTCCCCCACCTCCAGGACCTGGTCATCACCACCGGCCACACCGTCCACGTGGCGGTGCTCGAGGGCCGCAGCGCCCTCGTCGTCGAGCGCCTCGCCGGGTCCCGGACCCAGCCCACGCGGCACAGCCCGGGCGGGTACCTGCCGCTGCACTGCACCGGCGTCGGCAAGGTGCTGCTCGCCCACGCCCCGCGGGACCTGCGCGAGGAGGTGCTGCGCGCGCCGGCCCGCTACACCCCCTGGACCGTCACCGACCCCGCCGTGCTCCGGCGCCAGCTCGACGCGGTCGTCATGTCGGGCCACGCGCTGAGCACCCAGGAGCACCACGAGGGCGTGTGGTCGGTGGCGATGCCGGTGACGGGTCCCTCGGGCGTGGTCGCCGCCCTCGGCGTGCTCGCGCCGCTCACCGCACCCCGGCTCGCCGACGTGCTCTCGCCGCTGTCGGCCGCGGCCGCCGCGATCAGCGCGTCGACGGTCGACGTGGGCTACGGGGTCGATGCGGCGGACGACGCCTGAGCGCGCTCACCCCGGGCGGTCCACGGCGTCGTCGAGGCGCGCACCGAGGGTGGTGGCGCTCCATGAGGCCAGCAGCGCGAGGGCGTCGGCGGAGGGACTGGCCGGCTCGAGGCCGTAGATCGTGAGGACCAGACCCGGGTCGGCGGGCAGCGGCATCGTCTCGTAGCCGACCTCGAGGTCGCCGACGACGGGGTGGTGGAACCGCTTGACCCCGGTGTGGTGGAGCCGGACGTTGTGCCGGGCCCAGCGCACGCGGAACTCCTCGCTGCGGGTGGACTGCTCGCCGACCAGGTCGGAGACGCCGCGGTCGTAGGCGTCGCGGCCGGCGTCGGTGCGCAGCAGGTTGACCGAGGTGTCGGCCATGGTGTCCCAGTCGGGGTAGAAGGCGCGCGCCGCGGGGTCGAGGAAGCAGAACCGCACGAAGTTCACCGGCCGGCCCGGGTCCGGCTGCGCCGGGTCGGGGAACAGCGGCGCGTAGAAGGCGTAGCCGAGCGCGTTCGCGGCCACGAGGTCCTGGCGGGCGTTGCGGACGAAGGCCGGCACCGACATCGCGTCGAGCAGGCGCTGGACCAACGGACGGACCGTGCCCGCGCGCCGGGGCCGGGCTCGCTGCGGGCTGGTGGTGACGCTGCGGTGCAGGTCGGCGAGGTGCGAGCGCTCGGCCTCGTCGAGCTGCAGGGCACGCGCGATGGCGTCGAGCACCGACTCCGAGACGCCGGCGGCCTTCCCGCGCTCGAGCTGGGTGTAGTAGTCCACGGACAGCCCGGCCAGCGTCGCCACCTCCTGTCGGCGCAGCCCCGGCACCCGTCGCTTAACGGGGCGGCCGACACCGCGCGACGGATCGAGGCGGACGGCGGGCAGGCCCTCGCCCTGGGTTGCGACGTGTCGCGCGCCGAGGACGTCGACGCCGCGCTCACGTCCGTGGTCGAGCGCTTCGGGCGGCTCGACGTCGCGGTCAACAACGCCGGCGTCGAGCAGCCCCGCAAGCCGATCATCGAGGTCGCCGACGACGAGTTCGACCGGCTCGTCGCGGTCAACCTCCGCGGCGTCTTCCTGACCATGCGGCGCGAGATCGAGCTGATGCTGTGCGGCGGTCATCGCCCAGGAGCCGATCGGCCGGATGGGGCGGCCCGAGGAGATCGCCGCCGCCGTGCTGTGGCTGTGCTCCGACGAATCCGCCTTCACCGTCGGCCACGCCATGGTCGTCGACCGCGGCCAGACCGCCTGACGCCCGTCGCCACCGCGACGCCCAGCGAGCCGACGCCGGAGCCCTCAGGAGTCCGCGGTCCCGGCGTCCACCATAAGCTGGCGCGAACGGTGAGCTACGACGAACCGAGCAGGAAGTCGAGCACGGATCCGTGGTGGCCGCCCTACGCTGACCCGATGACCGCGCCGATGCCGGCCGCGTTCATCGGCCACGGCAGCCCGATGAACGCCCTCGAGGCGAACCGCTACACCACGTCCTGGCACGCCCTCGGGTCCGCGCTGCCCCGCCCGCGGGCGGTGCTGGTGATCTCGGCGCACTGGTACATCCACGCCACCGCGGTCACCGCCATGCCGCGGCCGCGCACCATCCACGACTTCTACGGCTTCCCGCAGGAGCTCTTCGGTCTCGACTACCCCGCCACCGGCGACCGCGAGCTGGCCGAGGAGGTCGCCGACGTCGTCGCCCCCACCTGGGTCGGGCTCGACGAGGACAGCTGGGGGCTCGACCACGGCACCTGGTCGGTACTCGCCCACGTGTTTCCCGAGGCCGACGTCCCGGTCGTCCAGCTCTCGATCAACGCCCTCAAGCCGCTGGAGTACCACCTGCAGCTCGGGGCGGCCCTGGCGCCGCTGCGCGAGCGCGGCGTGCTCGTGCTCGGCAGCGGCAACGTGGTGCACAACCTCGCCGGCATGGACCCCCGGCACGCCGACGACGGCTTCGACTGGGCCCGGCGCTTCGACGACGCCGCCCGCGAGACCATGACCGGGAGCCCGGACGCCCTCCCCCGCCTGCAGGGCGACGCCGACTACGGCACCGCCGTGCCCACGCCCGACCACTTCATCCCGCTGCTCTACCTCGCCGGGCTCGGCGCGGCCGCCGGGCAGGGGGCCGACGTGCTGGTCGACGGCTACGCCTACGGGTCGCTGTCGATGACCTCGTACACGCTGGGCGACACCGCGGGTGCCGGCCCGTCGACCGACGCGGGGGCCGCGCCGCCGCCCGGGGTGCCGGGCGACGACAGCAACATGTGATGCGACCTCAGCCGTTGCGCGGGAACCCGAGGTCGAGCTCGCCGGCCTCGCCCCGGTGCGCGGGATCGACCCACCGGGTGGTCACGACCTTGCCGCGGGTGAAGAAGTGCACGCCCTCGCCACCGTGGGCGTGGGTGTCGCCGAAGAGCGAGTTCTTCCAGCCGCCGAAGCTGTAGTACGCCATGGGCACCGGCACCGGCACGTTGATGCCGATCATCCCCACCTGCACCTCGTTCTGGAAGCGTCGCGCGGCGCCGCCGTCGTTGGTGAAGATGGCGGTGCCGTTGCCGTAGGGGTTGGCGTTGATGAGCGCGACGGCCTCGTCGTAGGTGTCGGCGCGGACCACCGACAGCACCGGCCCGAAGATCTCGTCGGTGTAGATCGACATGTCCGGGGTGACGTGGTCGAACAGCGTCGGCCCGACGAAGAAGCCCTCGCCGTCGGCGTCCGGCGTCACCGTGCGGCCGTCGACGACCAGGGTCGCCCCGGCGCCCTCGCCGGCGTCGATGTAGCCCGAGACCCGCTCCTGCGCGGCGCGGGTCACCAGCGGTCCCATGTCGGCGCCGCGGCGCCCGTCGCCGGTGCGCAGGCCCTCGGCGCGCTCCCGGATCTTCTCCACCAGCGGGTCGCCCGCCGAGCCGACGGCCACGACGGCGGAGATCGCCATGCACCGCTCCCCCGCCGAGCCGAAGCCGGCGTTGACGGCCTGGTCGGCGGCCAGGTCGAGGTCGGCGTCGGGCAGGACGACGGCGTGGTTCTTCGCCCCGCCCAGGGCCTGGACGCGCTTGCCGTGCGCGGTGCCGGTCTCGTAGACGTGGCGGGCGATCGGCGTGGACCCCACGAAGCTGATGCTCTCGACGTCGGGGTGGGTCAGCAGCCCGTCCACAGCGACCCCGTCCCCGTGGAGCACGTTGAACACTCCGTCGGGCAGCCCCGCCTCCCGCCACAGCTCGGCCATCCACTGCGCCGCCGAGGGGACCTTCTCCGAGGGCTTGAGGACCACGGTGTTGCCCGCGGCGATCGCGATCGGGAAGAACCACATCGGCACCATGGCCGGGAAGTTGAACGGACTGATGATCCCGACGACCCCGAGCGGCTGGCGGACCGAGTGCACGTCGATACCGGCCGAGGCGTTCTCGGTGGCCGAGCCCTTGAGCAGGTGCGGCATCCCACAGGCGAACTCGACGACCTCCTGGCCGCGGGCGACCTCGCCGGCGGCGTCGGACAGGACCTTGCCGTGCTCGGCGGTGATGATCGCGGCGAGCTCGTCCGCGCGGGCGTTGAGCAGCTCCCGGAACCGGAAGAGGATCTGCGTGCGCCGGGTGAGGGAGGTGTCCCGCCAGCCGGGGAAGGCCCGGACCGCGGCGTCGACGACCGCGGCCACCTCGTCCGGCGAGGCGAGCGCGACACGGCGCGTCACGCGGCCGGTGGCCGGGTCGGTGACGTCACCGAAGCGGTCGGACGCCGACTTGAGGACCGCGCCCCCTGCCCAGTGGTGGAGCGTCTCGGTCATCAGGGTTCCTCCCGGGTCCGGGCTCCAGGACGACGTCCCGGCCGACGACGTGGCGCGGGCCGCCCGACGCGCTGCGGTCGAGCGTGTCGGCGAGGTGCGCGTCGGTCAACCGGGCGTCGGTCCGGGATCCCCGAGGCGGGCGCGGCGGTCCTGCAGGAACGCGCGTTCGGTGTCGTTGCCGGCCAGGGCGACGGCCTCGTCGTAGGCGGCGCGGGCCTCGTCGGCGCGACCCAGCCGGGCCAGCAGGTCGGCGCGGGTGGCGGGCAGCAGGTGGTAGCCCGGCAGGTCCAGCTCCTCGACGGCCGCGAGCGCGATCGCCGGCCCGTGCACCTCGGCGAGCGCGACGGCCCGGTTGAGCGCGACGACCGGCGTCGGGACGAGGGCCAGGAGCTGGTCGTAGAGCGCCAGCACCTGCGGCCAGTCGGTGGCCGCGCCGTCGGTGTGCACGGCACCGATCGCGGCCTGGAGCTGGTACGGGCCGGGGCGGCCGCGGCGCAGACACCGCCGGACGAGCTCGTGTCCCTCGGCGATCAGCGCCCGGTCCCACAGCGTGCGGTCCTGCTCGGCCAGGGTCACCAGCTCACCCGACGGCCCCACCCGAGCCGGGCGCCGGGCCTCGGTGAGCAGCAGCAGCGCGAGCAGCCCGAGCACCTCGGGCTCGTCGGGCATGAGGTCGGCGAGCGCCCGGGCCAGGCGCACCGCCTCGGCGGAGAGGTCGGTGCGCAGCAGCGGGCCCGCCGTCGCGGTGTAGCCCTCGTTGAAGACCAGGTAGAGGACGGTGAGCACCGGCGGCAGGCGGTCGGGGAGCTCGGCCTCGCCGGGCACCCGGTACGGGATGCCGGCGTCGCGGATCTTCTTCTTCGCCCGCACGATGCGCTGCGAGATCGTCGCCTCGGGCACGAGGTAGGCCCGGGCGATCTCCGGCACCTCCAGCCCGCCGAGCAGGCGCAGGGTCAGCGCGGTCTGCGCGAGCGGCGAGAGCGCCGGGTGGCAGCAGGTGAAGATCAGTCGCAGCTGGTCGTCGCGCACCGGCCCCACCTCCTCGTCCTCGTCCGGTCGGTGCAGCACCAGGGCCTGGGCGTGGCGGTCCTCGCGGGTCGACTCACGACGCAGGCGGTCGATGGCCCGGCGGCGGGCGGTGGTGACGATCCAGGCGCCCGGGTTCTCGGGCGGCTCGTCCCCCCACCGCTCCGTCGCCACCGCGAACGCGTCCTGGACGGCCTCCTCGGCGAGCCCGATGTCGCCGAGGACGCGGGCCACGGTGGCGACGCAGCGGCCGTACTCGGCGCGGTAGACGCTGGTGAGGTCCATGGTGGGAGACGAAGCGGGGCGGAGCTCGACCATCGGACGCGCCTCAGGCGATGCCGCCGAAGGGGCGCACCTCGATCGGGACCTCGCAGACCGTCGCGGCCTTCTCGGCCCAGGCCAGCGCCGCGTCGAGGTCGTCGACCTCGATCACGTAGAACCCGCCGAGCTGCTCCTTCGTCTCGGCGAAGGGCCCGTCGGTCATGGACGTGCGGCCGTTCTCCACGCGGACGACGGTGGCGCTGTCGGAGTACGTCAGCCCGCCGCCGAACACCCAGACCCCCGCCGCCTTCATCTCGTCGTTGAAGGCGGCGATCCGGGCCATGCGGGCGTCGAGCTCCGCGCCGGCGGGCTGGGGCACGCTCTCGTCGATACGGACACCCATCAGGTAGTGCACGGCACTCGCTCCCTTCATCCACGTGGTCGTCAGGCCAGCCGGCGGGCGACGACGGGGATCACGATGGCAGCGGCGACGACGTGGGTCAGGATCAGCAGCGCCTTGGTCGCGGTCGTGGCGTCGGCGAGCACGTCCGGCACGAAGGACAGCACGGTCAGCACGACCGTGGTGCGGATCCACGCCGTGCGCGGGTGGCGGGCGAAGCGGCGCAGTCCCGTGGCGATGACCAGTCCGAGAACGGAGAAGATCGCCGTCAGGACGGCGAAGCCCGACACCGGGATCGGCGCGCCGGCGACCGCCGTGCTGATGCCGACGGCCTGGCCGGCGGCGGCGGCGACGGAGGTGGCGACGGCCGCCGCGACGGTGGCCGCCGAGCCCGCCAGGAGCAGCGCGCCGACAGTCGGGGCGGTGGTGGTGGCGGTGGTCGGGGTGGCGGTGGCGGTGGACATCGGGGCCTCCGGGGCGGTGCGGCGAGCGGCGCGGTCGCCGCTCTCTCACCCGGGCGTCGAACGGGACCGGGTCCGGATCGACATGCCCGCGGAAGAATCTCGGAGATTTTCCCGGTGGTGCTCAGGACATCCCGGCGGTGGTCAGCCACCGGCGCGCCGCGGGGGCACCGAGGTGGACGAGGTGGAGCGTGACGTCCTCCCGGCGGGCGCGGGCGCGGGCCGCGGCGAGGACCTCGACACCGGCGGGGTCGCAGGCCGGGACCCCCGAGAGGTCGACCACCAGGACGTGGCGTCCGCGATCGAGCTCGGCGTCCAGGTGCTGTCCGAGCACGGCGGCGTCCGCGCGGTCGACGGGCCCCTCGACGGTGACGGCGCCGTGGGCGGCGTCGACCGGCCGCACGGTGATGTCGACACGCCCGCGCGGGACGGCGGTGGGATCAGGGGTGTCACCAGGCGCGGCCCGGTGGGCTCGCGGTCGATCGCCGTCATGTCGGTTCCGCCCAGAACGCTCGCGGTGGCACGCGGCTGGGGCTCAACCGACGACGTCGACCGTTCGGTACCCAGCCGGTCGGCGCCGTGCACGCCACCGTCGGGGTTGACTCCGATCGCTCCGGGGGCCACCGCCGAACAGATCAACCGGCGTGCGAGTCCTGGACCCACCTCGGCGTCCCGGGCGCTCCGGACGGTTCACGACGACCCCGGGACGGGGATGGAGAGACATGAGCCAGGACCAGGGCGGTGCACGGACGGCCGGTCGGAAGCGCCGACCCGCCCGAACCGACGACGGTGGCGCCGAGAGCGACGGGGCCGACGAGCAGGCCGGGACCTCGACGGGCCCGGCCGCGGCGCTGGGCACCCGCGGGATCCTCGACGCGGCGCGAGAGCTGGCGGACGCCCTGGACTGGCGGTGGGAGGCGCTGACCGGCCTGCGCCGCACGGGCGACGGGTGGACGGTGAGCGTGGACGTCGTCGAGACCCGCCGTGTCCCGTCGACGACCGACCTGATCGCCGTCTACGAGATGGAGATCGACCACGAGGGCGAGCTCCTCGGCTACGAGCGCAAGCGTCACTACGTGCGGGGCCGGGGCGACAACGACCGCGGCGAGCGGTCCTGACCTCGCGCTGACGAGAACGCGAATCCGATGTAGCCGGCGGCGGCGAGCTGGTCGCAGTGCTGCCGGGAGGCCCCCACGCCGCCGATGTGGGCCCCGTCGGGATCGACCGTCGCCGACTCGTCGACCAGCTCGAACAGCGGCGTGACCCGGACCCGCGGGGTCACGGCGTACTCGCCGGGTCCACGGCCGGGGCGCCCTCGTGCACCACCGGCAGCGACTCCTGCGCCCGCGACGCGAGCGTCGGCAGCCACGCGGGGGCGCCGTCGACGCGCAGCCCGGGCAGCCGGCGCAGCAGGGTGCCGACGGCGATGCGGGTCTCGAGGCGCGCGAGCTGCGCCCCGATGCAGGCGTGGATGCCGCGGCCGAAGGCGAGGTGGTTGGCGCGCTCGCGGGCGAGGTCGACGGCGTCCGGGTCGGGGAACCGCTCGGGGTCGCGGTTGGCGCCGCAGAGGAGCAGGTAGACGCGCTCCCCCGCGCGGATGGTCCGGCCGCGCAGCTCGTGGTCGGCGATCACCCAGCGCACGAGCACCTTGATCGGGCCCGCCAGCCGCAGCGACTCCTCGATCGCCGGGGCGACCAGCGCCGGGGCGTCCCGCACCCGGTCGCGCAGCGCGGGGTCGGCGGTGAGCAGGCGCACGGCGTTGGCGATGGCGTTGGTCGTCGTCTCGTGCCCGGCGAACAGCAGCAGCGCGCACATGCCGACGAGCTCGTCGTCGGTCAGGCCGTCCTCCTCGACCCCGCCGGACGGGGTGTCCCCGGCGATCATGGCCGAGAGCATGTCGCCGGCCGGCGCCTGCCGGCGCTCGGCGACGAGCTCACGGAAGTACCCGGCCATCTCCTCGAGCCCGCGCAGCGCCCGCTCGTGCCGGTCGGGGCGCGCGTCGCCCCCGGCGCCGAACGCGACGAGGGCGAGCTCGTCGGACCACGCCCGGAACCGGTCGCGGTCCTCGGGCGGGGCGCCGAGCATCTCGGCGATGACGATCGCGGGCAGCGGGTAGGCGACGCCGGCGACGAGGTCACCCCGGGGCCCGCCGCCGAGGAACGCGTCGACGAGCTCGTCGACGAGGGCCTGGATCCGCTCCTCCATGGCCGCGATCTGCTGCTGCTTGAACGCGGCCCCGGCCAGGCGCCGCAGGCGGGTGTGCGCGGGCGGGTCGGTGACCACCATCCACTCGCTGATCAGCCCCAGCACGCGGTGCTCGGCCGCGGGTCGCTCCCGCTGCGCCGACATCAGCGGGCGGACGCGGTCCGACGACAGCGCCGGGTTGCGGAAGCTCGCGACGACGTCGTCGTAGCGCGTGACCAGCCACGCCCGGTGGGTCGGGCTCCAGTGCACCGGGTCGTGGGCGCGCAGCACGGCCGCCGCCCCGTCGGGGTCGGCGACGGCCTCGGGCGTCAGGAGGTCGTCGGGCAGCTCGACGGTCACGGGGCACCTCCGACGGGGGCGGGCGCGGGTACGGCCAGGCCGGGGCGCAGCACGTCGGTGACCAGCTCCAGGTGGCGGTCGACGAGGTCGGCGGGCAGCCCGCCGAGGTCGGCGAAGCAGAAGGCGTCGGTGACGGGGAAGCCCACGAGCGCGCCGAGCTGGTCGCGGACCACGGCGACGGCGTCGTCGGCGGTGAGCACGCGCAGCCGGGGGAAGGTCGCGTCGCCCGGGCTCGGCGCGGCGTCGTCGTTGCCGCGGTAGGACGCGCGGTTGCGGCGGGCGGCCGCGCGGACCTCCTCCTTCGCCGCGGCCGGGTCGTCGGCGAGCAGCACGTTGACCAGCCCGCCGAGACGCCCCTGCGCGCGGGGCCACCCGCCGGCGGCGAGGCCCTCGGCGTAGGGGGCGAGCAGGGCGGGGTCGAGCCAGAGCAGCCCCGCGCCGACCCGTCCGGCCAGGCGTGCACCGCGGGGGCCGCGGGCGCCGACCCACGTGGGCAGCGGGTCCTGCACCGGCGCGGGGGTCACGATGCCGTCGGCCCAGAGCCCGGGCAGGCGGCGCAGCTGGTCCTCGAGGGTCGTGTAGCGGGCGCGGTGGTCGGCGCCGACGCGGGTGAACTCCTCGGCGCGCCAGCCCGCGCCGACGCCGAGCTCGAGCCGCCCGCCGGAGACGAGGTCGACGACGGCGGCCTGCTCGGCGAGGGTCTCGACGGGGAGCATCGGCGCGATCACCACGCCGGTGCCGATCCGCAGGGTGCGGGTGCGCGCGGCGATCGCCGCGGCCGCGGTCAGGGGCGCGGGCAGGTAGCCGTCGGCGAACCCGTGGTGCTCGGTGACCCAGGCGGCCTCCAGGCCCCGGCGTTCGGCGTCGGCGACGCGGTCGAGCGTGCGGGCGTAGACGTCGGCACCGCGGGCGCCCGGCGGGATCCGCAGGTCGAGGTAGAGGCCGACGCGGGTCACCTCGTGGCTCCGGCGGGCGTGAGCGCGCGGATGAGGCCCAGGCGGTCGCGGACCACGTGGCCGGCCACGACCCGATCGCCGGCGACGGTCACCAGCGCGGCGGCGTGCAGCGTCGCGGGCGCTCCCACGTGCCCGTCGGTGCCGGGCAGCCCCCCGCGGAAGGCCCCGTGCACGGTCACGTGGACCGCGGCCCGGTCGCCCGCGGTGAACAGGTCGTCCACCACGACCTCGTCGGCCTCGACCAGCGTGGCGGGGTCGCGGCCGTCGTCGAGCACCACGTCGCCGACCGCGGGCACGCCGGCCTCCGCCCAGGCCCGCGCGGCCCGCTCGACGGCGGGATCGGGGGCCTGGGCCACGGTGTCCCAGGGGGCGAGCGCGGGCGGCGGGGCCCCGGCGGGCACGCCCTCGGCGAGCTGGCGGCGGCGGGCGAGGTAGTCCTGCTCGACGCGGTTGGCGGTCAGGCGCCGACCGTTCCACGTGTAGAGCCCGATGCCGCCCCACACGGCCAGGGCGCCGCCGTGGCGCACGGAGGCACCGTGCTCGGAGAAGCGCAGCGCCAGGCGCTCGCCGTTGCTCACGACCTCGTGCACGGTCAGGCCGAGGCCGGGGAACTGCTCGAGCTGGCGGCGCGTGGCGGGCTTGTAGGCCTCGTCGCGCCCGGCCACGACGTGCGGCCCCATCCGCAGGACGTAGTCGGGCTCCATGATCTCGTCGCAGACGGCGAGGTCGTGGGAGTTGGTGTAGTCGACGACGTACCGGCGCATCAGCGCGACGAAGGGGTCGGGCGCCATCCAGGGTCGAGCTCCCCTATCGGCGTGCTCCCCCAATTTCTCCGTCTCCACGGTCAGCGCCCCTCGAACCGTGGCGGGCGCTTCTCGGCGAAGGCGGCGATCCCCTCGGCGGTGTCGGCGGTCTCCTGGAGCATCGTCACCGCCTCCAGCGAGTAGCCGGTCTCGCCGCGGTCGACACCCCGGTTGATCATCTGC
The DNA here is from genome assembly GCA_029266415.1 of Actinomycetospora sp. Taxonomy (GTDB): domain Bacteria; phylum Actinomycetota; class Actinomycetes; order Mycobacteriales; family Pseudonocardiaceae; genus Actinomycetospora. Next base: position 31,846 of record JAQSWW010000070.1, read on the forward strand.
TTGCCCACGCGCACGGCCAGCGGGGCGGCCCGGGCGATCCGCTCCCCCACGGTCACCGCCTCCTCGAGCAGCGCGTCGTGCGCCACCACCCGCTGCACGAGGCCGGCGCGCTCGGCCTGCGCGGCGTCGAGGCGCTCCCCGGCGAGCACCATCCACTTCGTCCAGTGGCGGCCCATCACCGCGGGCCCGCGCAGCACCCCGAAGCCGGGCACGAGCCCGATCCCGCTCTCGGGCATGGCGAACACGGCGCGCTCGGAGGCGATCACCAGGTCGCACGCCAGCGCCAGCTCGCAGCCGCCGCCGAAGGCGTAGCCGTTGACCGCGGCGATCACCGGGAGCGGCGAGTCCTCGACCGCCGCGAACGTCCGCAGGCAGTCGGCCTGGAAGGCGCGCTTGGCCGCGACGCCGTCGAGCTCGCCGAACCCGGCGATGTCCCCGCCCGCCGAGAACGCCTTGTCCCCGGCGCCGGTGACCACCACCGCGCGCGTCGTGCCGCCCGCCTCCAGGCGGGTCAGCGTGTCACGCATCTGGGGCCAGAAGGCCGGGGTGAGGGCGTTGAGCTTCTCCGGCCGGTCGAGGTGGATCACCGCGACCGGCCCGTCGTCCTTCACGGTGATCTCGGTGTACTCGGTCCCCCCGGCCGACGGCGACGCGGGCGCGACGGAGGAGCGACCGCGGGGGCGGTCGTTGCCGGGGTTGTGGTTCACGACCGACCTCCCCGGTGGCCCGTGCGGTGCGGCCGCTCCCCCCACGCGATCTCGATGCCGGTGGTCACGGCGTGGCGCGTGGACGCGGGTGCGATGACGTCGTCGAGCGACAGGTGCGCCGCGGCCTCCCACGGCTCGGACTCGGCGACCCACTCGGCGGTCAGCTCGGCCGCCCGCGCGTCGCGCGCCGCCTCGCCCTCCTCGGCGAGGAGACGGTCGAGCGCCCGGCGGTGCACGGTGCGGATGCCGGTCTCGGGCGCCATGAAGCCCATCTCGGCGGTGGGCCACGCGAAGAGGAAGTCCGGGCGGGTCGGGCGCCCGCCCATGGCGAAGTGCCCGCCGCCGTAGGCCTTGCGCAGCACCACCCCGACGCGGGGCACCGCGGCACGCGCGATGCGCGACACGGTGCGCTCGTAGGCGTGCAGGATCCCGGCGCGCTCGGCCTGGCTGCCGATCATCAGGCCGGGCACGTCGTGCAGGAACACCAGGGGCAGCCCGAACGTGTCGCACAGGTCGACGAAGTCGTGCTCCTTGGCCAGCGAGTCCGGGTCGAGCGCGCCGGCCCGCACCAGCGGCTGGTTGGCGACGATCCCCACCGGCCGGCCCTCGACGCGCGCCAGGGCGCACAGCAGGCTCGGCCCCCACCCGTCGGCCCAGGGCAGCACGGACTCCGCGTCGGCGACGGCGGCCACCACCTCGCGCATGTCGTAGCCCGCCCGGGCGCCGGTGGGGACGAGGTCGGCGAGCTGCGCCGGGTCGGTGGCGGGGGCGACCGGCTCCGCGGCGGGCGCCGGGAGGGCGGCGTTCGAGGGCAGGTAGGACAGGAACGCGGTCAGCGCGTCGAGGGCGTCGGCCTCGGTGTCGACGACGAGGTGGGCGTTGCCCGCGGCCGTCGCCGCCTCGGGCCCGCCGAGCTCGTCGTCGGTGAGGCGCTCGCCGATCGCGGGCTCGACCACGCTGGGTCCCGACAGCGCCACCGAGGAGCCGCCCGTCATCACCACGTAGTGGGCGGTCGCGGCGTGCAGGGCGGAGTCGCCGTACGACGGGCCGAGGACCGCCGCCGCGCGGGGCACGGCCGGGCTGCCGTCGGTCGGGCCCAGGAAGCTGGTGAAGTCGAGCGGGAGCCCGGAGAACCGCCAGCCCATGACGTCGGGCATGCGCCCGCCGTCGGCGTCGCAGAGCAGCACCAGCGGGAACCCGCCGCGCTGGGCGTGCTCGATCAGCCGGCCCTGCTTGCGCATGCTGATCGGCGCGGTGGTGCCGGCGACCGCGGTGGCGTCGATGCCGATGACGCCGACCCGGCGCCCGTCGAGCGTGCCGAACCCGGTGACCACGGCGTCGCCGGGCACCGGCTTCTCCCGGCGGATCTCCGGCTCGGCGAGCGCGCCGATCTCGAACCAGCTGCCCGGGTCGACCAGCGCCGCGACCCGCTCGCGCACCGGCATCCGCCCCGACGCCCGGTGGCGCGCGAGGGCCTGCTCGCCGCCCATGGCCTCGGCCGCGGTGCGGCGACGGGCGAGCTCCGTGAGCGCGGCGTCCATGCCCGCGCGGCCGTCGGGGGCGTCCGGTGCTGCCGGCGCGTCCGGTCCGTCGCCGTTGGCGCGGCCTCCGGCGTGCTCGACTGGCACGGTGCCTCCCGCGTGACGTGGATGACCCGGCGACCGTAATCTACCATCCGGACGTTTGGTAGACACCTCGCCGCCGAGCCCCTGGAGGTCGCCCGTGGAGCGTGCCGAGTGCGGGCCGGTCCTCGTCGCGAACCGGGGCGAGATCGCGGTGCGCATCGTGCGGGCGTGCCGGGAGCTCAGCCTGCGCTCGATCGTGGTCCACACCGACGCCGACGCGGGCGCGCTGCCCTCGCGGGTGGCCGACGTGGCCGTGCCCATCGCCTCGTACCTCGACGTCGAGGCGGTCGTCGGGGCGGGCGTGGCCCACGGTGCCCGGGCGGTGCACCCGGGCTACGGGCTGCTCGCCGAGGACGCCGGGTTCGCCGCGGCGGTGGCGGCGGCCGGGCTGGCGTTCGTCGGGCCGCCCGCCGAGGTCGTCGCGGCGATGGGCGACAAGGTCCGCGCCCGGGCGCTGGCCCGGCGCTGCGGCGTGCCGGTCCTCGACGGGACCGACGCTGCCGTGGACGCGAGCGACGCGGAGGCCGCCGCCGGCGGGATCGGGTTCCCGCTGCTGGTCAAGGCCGCGCACGGTGGGGGCGGCCGCGGGATGCGGGTGGTGCGCGGTGCCGACGAGCTCGCCGCTGCCCTGGCCGCCGCGGGCCGTGAGGCCGCCGCGGCGTTCGGGCGGGGCGAGGTGTTCCTCGAGCGCCACGTCGCCCGGCCCCGCCACGTCGAGGTGCAGGTGCTGGCCGACCACGACGGCGCGGTCGCGGTGCTGGGCGACCGCGACTGCACCGTGCAGCGGCGCCACCAGAAGCTGCTCGAGGAGGCGCCCGCCCCGGACCTGCCCGACGCGCTGCGCGCGGAGCTGCACGACGCGGCCCGCCGGCTCGCGGTCGCCGTCGGCTACCGCGGTGCCGGCACCGTTGAGTTCCTGCTCGACCGCGACACCGGCGCGCCGGCGTTCCTCGAGATGAACACCCGCCTGCAGGTCGAGCACGGCGTCACCGAGCTGGTCACCGGCGTCGACCTCGTCGTCGCCCAGCTGCGGATCGCCGCCGGGGAGACGCTCGCCGATGTGGTCGGTCCCGTCGAGGTGCGGGGCCACGCGGTCCAGGCCCGGATCGCGGCCGAGGACCCGTGGGAGGGCTTCCGCCCGTCGCCCGGGCGGGTGACGGGGCTCGTGCTGCCGTCCGGGCCGTGGGTGCGCTCCGACTTCGGGGTCGAGGCCGGCGACGCGGTGCCCGGCGCGTACGACTCGCTGCTCGGCAAGGTCCACGCCTGGGGACCCGACCGGGCCGTCGCGTGCGCCCGCCTCGCCGGCGCGCTCGACGACCTCGTCCTCACCGGCGTGCCCACCACCGCGCCCTACCTGCGCGCGGTGCTCGACCGCCCCGAGCACGCGGCGATGGCCCACGACACCGGCAGCGTCGAGCGCGACTGGCCGCCGGACCCCGCCTCCCGCCCGGACACGGCCGCCCCGGAGCCGCCGCCCAGCGCCGCCCCGACCACCCGGACCGTCCACCTCGGCACCGACCGCGGCCCGTTGACGCTGCGCGTCCCCCGGCACCGCGCTGCCGACGAGCCCACGGCACCGGCGGCCCGGCCGGATCGCGGCCCGACCGGCGGTCCCGCCGCGGCGCCCGCCGCCGACGGCGACCCGGTCGCCCCGATGGACGCCACGGTCGTCGAGGTGGTCGTCGCGGCCGGGCAGGACGTCGCCGCCGGCGCGGTGCTCGTCGTGCTCGAGGCGATGAAGATGGAGCTGCCGGTGCGCGCGCCGCGGGCGGTGCGGGTCGACGCCGTGCACGTCGCGGCCGGCGACCGTGTCGCGGCCGGCAGCGCCCTGGTCGGCCTCACCTCGGCGTGATCAACGGCGACTTCGCGCGCCTAGAAGCAACGAACAGCGCGTTCGCTGCGCGCGGGAAGGCAGATCAGGCGCCCACGCGCGCCGGGGTCCGGGCGGCGAGGGCGTCCGCGGTGGCCACCCCGTGCACGGCCATCGCCGCGAGCTGGACGCCGATCTCCTCCGGGGTCGAGG
>JAQSWW010000071.1 GCA_029266415.1 Actinomycetospora sp.
CGTAGTCCTCGCCGCCGAAGGTCAGGCGCCACCCCTCGAGCCACCCCGTCCCCGCCATCGGCGAGTGGGGCGCACGTTGCATCATCTGCTCGGGGTCCATGTTGGATCCGTACGCGGCGTAGAGCGGCACGGCGGACAGGGTAGCCAGGAGGGGTAGGGGCGGGACCGGACCCGCCCTCGGGCGCCGGGAACGCGATCGGTGCGCGGGCGTCATCCCGGTCGTGGACCATGGAGGGTGACGAAACAGGAGGGAACCACCATGACCCGCATCGTCATCCTCGGCGGGGGACCGGCGGGGTACGAGGCGGCGCTCGTCGCCGCCCAGCACGAGGCCGACGTGACCGTCGTCGAGCAGGACAGCCTCGGCGGCAACTGCGTCGCCTACGACTGCGTGCCGTCCAAGACCTTCATCGCCTCGGCCGGCGTGCGCGCAGGGTTCCGGCGCACCGCGGAGATGGGCGTCGACGTCGACGACCCCCGCGTCGACCTGCCGCGCGTCAACGGCCGCGTCCACGGGCTCGCGCTCGCGCAGTCGGCCGACGTGCGCTCGAAGCTGCAGACCGAGGGCGTCCGCGTCGTGCAGGGCCGCGCGTGGTTCGAGGAGAGCGACCGCAGCAGCGCCACCCACGACATCCGCATTGCCTACCCCGACGGCTCCACGGAGACGGTCACCGCCGACGTGGCCCTCATCGCCACCGGCGCCTCCCCTCGTGTGCTGCCCGACGCGCAGCCCGACGGCAAGCGGATCCTGACCTGGCGCCAGATCTACGACCTCGACACGCTGCCCGAGCACCTGATCGTGGTCGGGTCCGGCGTCACCGGCGCCGAGTTCGTCTCCGCGTACGCCGAGCTCGGCGTGCCCGTCACCCTGATCTCCAGCCGCGATCGCGTCCTGCCCCACGAGGACCCGGACGCCGCCGCGACGCTGGAGGAGGTCTTCACCGAGCGCGGGGTCACCATCGAGCCGCGCTCGCGGGCCGACAAGGTCGTGGCCACCGCCGACGGCGCGCGCGTCACGCTCTCCGACGGCCGCGAGGTCGAGGGCTCGCACGCGCTGATGACCGTCGGCTCGGTGCCCAACACCGCCGACCTCGGCGCCGAGAACATCGGGCTGGCGCTGCGCGACACCGGCCACATCACCGTCGACCGGGTCTCGCGCACCGACGTCCCCGGCGTCTACGCCGCCGGCGACTGCACCGGGCTGCTCCCGCTGGCCTCGGTCGCGGCGATGCAGGGGCGCATCGCGATGTGGCACGCCCTGGGCGAGGGGGTGGCCCCGCTGCGGCTCAAGACCGTCGCGTCGGCGGTGTTCACCCGCCCCGAGGTCGCGACCGTCGGCATCGGGCACCAGCAGGTCGAGTCCGGCGAGTTCTCCGCCCGCGAGGTGATCCTCCCGCTCGGGACCAACCCGCGGGCGAAGATGTCGGGACTCCGCGAGGGCTTCGTGAAGATCTTCTGCCGGCCGGCCACCGGGGTGGTCATCGGCGGGGTCATCGTGGCCCCGGTGGCCAGCGAGCTGATCCTGCCGCTCGCCATGGCCGTCCAGAACAACCTCACGGTGGACGACCTCGCCCACACGTTCTCGATCTACCCGTCCCTGTCGGGATCGGTGACCGAGGCCGGCCGCCGCCTCATGCAGCACGACGACCTGGACTAGGGCTCACCGCGCCGTCGCGCCGGCCGCCTCGAGGATGAGGTCGGCGACCGCACCGGGCTGCGAGACGGTCACGCCGTGGGACGCGTCGACCTCGACGAGGTGCGCCCCTGCCCGCTCGGACATGAAGCGCACGGCCTCGGCGGAGACCGCGAGGTCCTGCCGGGCGAGCAGGCTCCACGACTCGATCGACCGCCATGCCGACGCGGTGGCCACGTCGCCGAGGGCCTGCTGCGCGATCGGGCGCTGGATCACGGCCAGGCGCGCCGCGACCTCGGGAGCGACGTCGCCGATGAAGATCTCGTTGAACTCGTCCTGCTCCACGTACAGGTCCGTGGCGGTCCCGCCGTCCGGGAGGGGGTACGGGACGGCCTTCAGCGCCGTGCCGAGCCGGTTGCCCGGGAACTTGTCCGCCAGCTCACCCGTGCTCTCGCCGACCTCCGGGAGGAAGCTCGCGACGTAGACGAGCGCGGTGACGTTCGGGTTGCCGTCGGCGGCGACCGTCATGACGGTGCCGCCGTAGGAGTGCCCGGCGACGACGATCGGGCCGTCGATGCTCTCGAGGACGCTGCGCACGTACGCGGCGTCGTCCGCCAGCCCGCGCAACGGGTTGGCGGCGGCGATGACGGTGTGTCCCGCACGGGTGAGCGGCTCGATGACGTCGTTCCAGCTCGACGAGTCGGCGAAGGCGCCGTGGACGAGGACGACGGTCTGCTTCCCGGTCTCGCTCATTGGTGATCCCTCTCTCCGCGGGCGGTGCCGCCCGGTCGACCGGCCCTCCGCGAGCCGCATCCAATATATTGCACGCGGCATGTTGAAGGGTCAAGGTGGTGATCGGGAGAGGTGGGCCTGCGGGCGCGGTGCACCGACCTCGCGCCCGCAGGACCACCGGGCCGGCTAGGCCCAGTCGAACGTCCTCGTGACCGCCTTCTTCCACTGCGCGTAGGTCTCGTCGCGCAGCGTCGGGTCCATCTGCGGCGTCCAGACCTTGTCCTGGGCCCAGTTGTCGCGGATGTCCTGTTCGGAGTCCCAGAACCCCACGGCGAGACCCGCGGCGTACGCGGCGCCGAGGGCGGTGGTCTCGGCGACCACCGGCCGGATGACCTCCACGCCGAGCAGGTCGGCCTGGAACTGCATGAGGACCTCGTTGCCGACCATGCCGCCGTCGACCTTGAGCGTGGTCAGCGGCACGCCCGAGTCGGCGTTCATGGCGTCGATGACCTCGCGGGTCTGGAACGCCGTCGCCTCGAGCACCGCGCGCGCCAGGTGGCCCTTGTTGACGTAGCGGGTCAGGCCGACGATCGCGCCGCGGGCGTCGGAGCGCCAGTGCGGCGCGAAGAGGCCGGAGAACGCGGGGACGAAGTAGGCGCCGCCGTTGTCGTCGACCGACTTGGCGAGCTCCTCGATCTCGGGGGCCGACGAGATGATCCCGAGGTTGTCGCGCATCCACTGCACCAGGGAGCCGGTCACGGCGATCGAGCCCTCGAGGCAGTAGATCTGCGGCGCGTCACCGATCTTGTACCCGACCGTGGTGAGCAGACCGTTCTTCGACTCGACCTTCTCGGTGCCGGTGTTGAGCAGCACGAAGTTGCCCGTGCCGTACGTGTTCTTGGCCTCGCCGACGGCCAGGCAGGCCTGCCCGAACGTCGCCGCCTGCTGGTCACCGAGGATGCCGGCCACGGGGACGCCGCTGAACGTGCCGCGGGCCCGGATGGTGCCGTACTGCTCCGACGACGACCGGATCTCGGGCAGGATCGCCATCGGGACCCCGATCTCCTCGCAGAGCTCGGGGTCCCACTCGAGGGTGTCGATGTTCATCAGCAGGGTGCGCGAGGCGTTGGTCGGGTCGGTGTAGTGCAGCCCGCCCTCGGCGCCGCCGGTTGCGTTCCAGAGCACCCAGGTGTCCATCGTCCCGAACGCCAGCTCGCCGCGCTCCGCTCGCTCACGCGCACCCTCGACGTTGTCGAGGATCCAGCGCGCCTTCGGGCCGGCGAAGTAGGTGGCCAGCGGCAGGCCCGTCCGGGAGCGGTAGCGCTCGGCCCCGCCGCCGAGGGCGCCCAGCTCGTCGCAGATCGCCTGGGTGCGGGTGTCCTGCCAGACGATCGCGTTGTGGATCGGCTCGCCGGTCGCACGGTCCCAGATGACCGTGGTCTCCCGCTGGTTGGTGATGCCGACGGCCGCGATCTGGGACGCGTCGAGGTCGGCGCGCGCCAGGGCGCCGCCGCAGACCTGGCGGGTGTTGACCCAGACCTCCGCGGCGTCGTGCTCGACCCACCCGGCCTTCGGGAAGATCTGCTGGTGCTCGAGCTGGTCGACCGCGACGACCTGTCCGGAGTGGTCGAAGATCATGCACCGGGTCGAGGTCGTGCCCTGGTCGATCGCGGCGACGTACTGGGTCATGCGGGGATGCTCCCTGGATCGGGTGGCGGACGGCGGTAGGTGGGCGTCAGCCCATGGCGACGGGCGCGATCGCGGCGACGGCGGCCGCGAGCGCGGCGCCGATCAGCGGGCCGACCACGGGCACCCAGGAGTAGCCCCAGTCGGCACGGCCCTTGCCGCGGATCGGCAGGACCGCGTAGGCGATGCGGGGCCCGAGGTCACGGGCCGGGTTGATGGCGTAGCCCGTCGGGCCACCCAGCGACTGCCCGATGCCCATGACGATCGCGGCGGCCGCCGCGTAGATGGCCGGGCTGGAGCCGTAGGGCGCCACGAGCAGGAACAGGACCAGCGCGAACGTCGCGATGATCTCGGTGACCAGGTTCCACACCGGCTTCTTGATCGGCGGGTTGGTCGAGAAGATGTTGAGGGTGCCGGTGTTGTCCTCGCTGGCGTCGAACTGCAGCTTGTAGACGAGCCACGCCAGCACGGCACCGACGAAGGCGCCGAGGAACTGGCCGATGAGGTACCACGGCACGTCGGACCACGGCGTCCCGCCGGCGATGGCGCTCCCCAGCGTCACGGCCGGGTTGATCGCGCCGCCGGAGGCGTCGGCGATGCTGGCGCCGGCGAAGACGCCGAACCCCCATCCGAGGGTGATGAGCACCCACGAGGCCGTGTCCCCGTCGGCGTTGGTGCGGGTGAGGAGGACGTTCGCCACCACACCGCACCCGAAGAGGAGCAGCACCGCGGTGCCGAGGAACTCCGAAAGGATGATGCTTCCCGCGCTCACGAGGACTCCCGTCGACGGCGACCCGGCCCTGCATGCGCCCAGGCCCGCCAGGGCGGGCTCGGACGTGATCAGCTGGACCGTAGTGGCGCGGGTCACGGCGTGTCCACGCTCGCGGGCGATCAGGGGTGGACGGGTCGGGCCGGGGGCACCCGCGGAACGACGACGAGGTGGGGGACGCGTCCCGCGCGTGCGGTGCCCCGGCTGGTGCCGGGGGTTAGCGTGGGCGGCGAGAGCGTCCTCGGCCCGCGCGGTCGCGGCCCACGCCGGGCCCCGGGCCACCTCGACCGAGGAACACGTGAGAGAGGGGTCCGACGTGGCTGGACGAGGCGCACAGGGTGACGGCGACGGGGCCGGGTCGTCGGGCCCGGACGCCGGGACCGCGGCGGAGGCCGAGGCGCTGGACGGGGCCGCCGAGCCCGCCCGGCTCGGTCCGGGGACGCGGGCGCGGTCGTGGGAGCGGCTCGCCACCGAACAGTTCGACGTCGTCGTGGTCGGCGGCGGGGTCGTCGGCACCGGGGCGGCGCTGGACGCGGCGACCCGCGGGCTCAAGGTGGCCCTGGTCGAGGCGCGCGACCTGGCGTCCGGGACGTCGAGCCGGTCGTCGAAGCTGTTCCACGGCGGGCTGCGCTACCTGGAGCAGCTCGACTTCGGCCTCGTCCGCGAGGCGCTGCGCGAGCGCGAGCTCAACATGACCCGCCTGGCCCCGCACCTGATCAAGCCGGTCAGCTTCCTCTACCCGCTGACCAAGCACTGGGAGCGTCCGTACGTCACCGCGGGCGTCACGCTCTACGACACCATCGGCGGAAAGAGCTCGCTGCCCCACCAGAAGCAGCTCACCCGCTCCGGGGCGCTGCGCATGGCGCCGGCCCTCAAGCGCAGCGCGCTGGTCGGGGCGATCCGCTACTTCGACGCCCAGGCCGACGACGCCCGCCACACGATGATGGTGGGGCGCACCGCCGCCCAGTACGGCGCCGTGGTCCGCACCTCGACCCAGGTCGTCGAGTTCCTCCACGAGGTCGACCGCGTCGCCGGCGTCCGGGTGCGCGACGTCGAGACCGGCCAGGAGACCGAGGTCCGCGCCTCGGTGGTCGTCAACTGCACCGGTGTGTGGACCGACCAGATGCAGCACGCGGCGGGCACCCGCGGTCGGTTCCGGGTCAAGGCGTCGAAGGGCGTGCACTTCCTGGTCGCCCGCGACAAGATCCCGTCGGACACCGGGATGATCCTGCGGACCGAGAAGTCGGTCCTGTTCGTCATCCCGTGGCGCAACCACTGGATCGTCGGCACCACCGACACCGACTGGAACCTCGACCTGGCCCACCCCGCGGCCACGCGCAAGGACCTCGACTACCTGCTCGAGCACGTCAACTCGGTGCTGGTCACGCCGCTGAGCCACGACGACATCGAGGGCGTGTACGCGGGTCTGCGCCCGCTGCTGGCCGGTGAGAGCGAGGAGACCTCGAAGCTCTCGCGCGAGCACGCCGTGTCCCGCGTGATGCCGGGCCTGGTGGCCATCGCGGGTGGCAAGTACACGACGTACCGGGTCATGGCGGCCGACGCGATCGACGCCGCCAGCGAGGACATCCCCAGCCGCGTCGCGCCCTCGGTGACCGACCGGGTGCCGCTGGTCGGCGCCGACGGCTACTTCGCGCTGGTCAACCAGTCCGAGCAGCTGGGCACGCGCCACGGGCTGCACCCGCACCGCGTGCGCCACCTGCTCGACCGCTACGGCTCGCTGCTGCACGGCCTGCTGGCCATGACCGACGACGACCCGTCGCTGCTCGAGCCGGTGGAGGCCGCGCCCGACTACCTCCGCGTGGAGATCGCCTACGCGGTGGCGTACGAGGGCGCGCTGCACCTCGACGACGTCCTCGCCCGCCGCACCCGCATCTCCATCGAGTACGCCCACCGGGGCGTCGACTCGGCGCCGGCAGTGGGCGCGCAGATGGCCGAGCTGCTGGGCTGGACCGACGAGCAGCGCGAGTACGAGGTGCGCTCCTACATCGAGCGGGTCCAGGCCGAGCGCGAGTCGCAGACGGTCGACACGGACGTCGAGGCGGACAAGCGCCGCGTCGCCGCGCCCGACCCCCGCGCCCCGCGCCTGGCGGCCCTCGGCACGGGCTGAGGCTCCGGGCGGTCGGTGGAGCGAAGGTCACCTCGGCTGCGTGCCACGCGGTCAGGGTGACCCTCGCTCCACGGCGCGGGCCCCGCGCGCCCCGGACGGGCGGGCAGGGACGGCGGACGCGCGGTGATGGTGCCGCGTGCACCGCGGCGGTGAGCTGGGCCCATGACGGTCCTGGTCCCCGCGGTGCACGTCGCGGCCGCGGTGCTCGCGTCCCTGCTGGCGGGGTTCTACCTCGCGTTCTCGCTGACGATCATGCCGGCGCTCGCCGGCCTGCCCGACCGCATGCTGGTCACCGTCATGCAGACGGTCAACCGCGTCATCGTGCGACCCGGGTTCGTGCTGCTGTTCCTCGGCGCGCCGCTGGCGGCCCTGGCGACGGCGGTGCTCGTGGCGCTGGCCGGGGCGTCGGCGCCGCTCCTGGCGCTCGCGGTCATCGGTGCCTTTCTGCAGGTCGCGTCGATCGTGATGACGGTCGTGGTGCACCTGCCCCGCAACGACGCCCTCGACCGCGCGGACCCGGACGACGCGGGAGACGTCACCCGGGCCCGCGAGGCCTTCGAGCGTCCCTGGACCCGCGCGCACCGCGTGCGCACCGCCGTCACGACGGTCGGCGCGCTCGCGCTGGTGGCGGGCCTGGTGTGACGGGTCCTAGTGGCCGGCGACCGGCGTGGAGCGGACCTCGTCTGCCGGCTGCTCGCCCGGGTCGGCATCGCCACCGGCCGGTTTGCGCCGGACCATGAACGACACGCCCACCGCGATCAGCCCGATGACGCCGGCGGCCATGAAGGCGAGCCGCAGCCCGCTCGCGTCCGGCGAGCCGGTGGCCGAGGACGACCCGATCGCGGCGATGGTCACGAAGCCCGCGGTGCCGGCCGCACCCGCGACCTGCTGGAGCGTCGTGAGGATCGCGCTACCGTGCGAGTACAGGTTCTCGGGCAGGACCGAGAGCCCCTCGGTGAGCAGCGGCGTCATCATCAGGCCGAGCGACGCCATGAGCAGGATGTGCGCGGCGATGGCCATCCACAGCGCGGCGTCCGGGCCGAGCGCGGCGAACGTCCACATCGACACCGCGAGGCCGATGGCCCCCGGGATGACGAGCGGGCGCGCGCCGACCCGGTCGAACAGGCGGCCGACCGGGCGCCCCATGAAGCCGAGCACGAGACCGCCGGGGAGCACGGCGAGGCCGGTGACCGCCGCGCTGAGGCCCAGGACGTTCTGCAGGTAGATCGGCAGCAGGATCGCCCCGGCGCCCAGCAGCGACATGAACAGCAGCGCCGACAGGATGATCGCGATCACGAAGGGCCGGTGGCTGAACGGCCGCAGGTCGAGCAGGGCCGACTCCGACCGCTGGAGCTGCCGCTGGCGCGCGACGAACACGGCCAGGGCGATGGCCCCGATCACCAGGGCCACCCACGGCGGGAGCGCGGCGTCGCCGCCGTGGCCCAGGGTCGACAGGCCGTACACGAGGCCGCCGAAACCGAGGAAGGACAGCGCCACCGAGAGCAGGTCGAGCGGGGTCGAGCGGGTCTCGCTGGAGACCCGGAAGATCGCGAACCCGACGACGAGCGCGGCCACGGACAGCGGCAGGACGCTCCAGAACATCCAGCGCCAGTCGAGCGAGGCGAGGATGAGTCCGCCGATGGTGGGGCCGATGGCCGGCGCCACGGCGATGACGATCGAGATCGTGCCCATGGTGGCCCCGCGCCGCTCGGCGGGGATCAACCGCATCACCGACGTCATGAGCAGCGGGATCATCACCGCGGTGCCGCCCGCCTGCACCACGCGCCCGGCCAGCAGCAGCGGGAAGCCGGGGGAGAGCGCGCAGATGAGCGTGCCGGTGCTGAACAGCGTCATGGCGGCCAGGAAGACCTGGCGCGGCGTGAACCGCTGCAGGATGAACCCGGTGGTCGGGATGACCACGCCCATCGTGAGCAGGAAGCCGCTGGTGAGCCACTGCACCGTCGTGGCCGAGACCCCGAGGTCGACCGTCAGGTGGGGCAGCGCGACCGACAGGATCGTCTCGTTGAGGATCATGACGAACGCCGAGACGACGAGCGTCATGATGATCACCATCGGGCGGGCCGACGTCGTGTTCGGTCGCTCGACGGCGGGGGTCGGGCCGGTCATCGTTCTCCCTCAACAGCGGCGTCGTGGCGGTCACGAGGCGATGGACAGAGCATCACACCGACCCCCGACAGGCGAGCGGATTCCGCGCACAGGTGAACCGGGCACACGTCGACGGACACCCGGGCGGACCTGCACGCCAGCGCCGGGACCGGGCCGTCTATTCCCTCCCGGCGGGCGTGCCCGTCACGGCTGGTTGCGGTAGGAGATGTACGCCACGGCGGCCAGCACGACGGGCACGAGCACGAAGACCCAGGGGAACCGCCCGCCGCTGACGGCGAAGAGCACCGCGGCCACGGCCGGGGTCAGCAGCGAGATGAGCCCGGCGTGCCGCGCGATCGCCGCGCCGGCGGGCGCGACGAGCTCGGGCAGGTCCGGCGCGGCGGGCGTCCCGACCGGCTCGGGCCGCGACGCCGGCACGGCGCGGGCCGCGGAGGGGTAGGCGGGGTGCGGCTCGGGCAGGTCGCGGAACAGCGCGTCCAGCTGTGCGCGCGTGGTCGCCCGGGACGCCGCGGCGCACCGGTCCGCGTGCTCCCCGCGCTCCAGGCGCCCGTCGCGACGGTGGGCGTCGAGGGCCTCCATCGCCAGCTCGCGCTCGTGCGCCCCGACGTCCGGCATGGAACCCAGTATGCGTGACTAGGAGGAGTCGGGGATCTCGCAGATGACGGCGCCCTGGTTGACGCTCGCGCCCGCCTCGAGGGTGAGCCCGGTGATCACGCCGTCCTTGTGCGCGGTGACGGGGTTCTCCATCTTCATGGCCTCGACGACGACCACGAGGTCGCCCGTCGCCACGGTGTCGCCCTCGGAGACCGCGACCTTGACCACGGTGCCCTGCATCGGCGCGGTCACCGCGTCGCCGGAGACCTTGGCCCCGCCGCCGGCGCGCCTGCGCGACTTCTTCTTCGGCGCCGCGGCGCGTCCGCCGCCGCCGCCACCGCCGAGCGCCAGGTCGCCCGGCAGCGAGACCTCGAGGCGCTTGCCGCCGACCTCGACGACCACGGTCTGTCGCGGCGCGACCTCCTCGTCGTCCTCGGCCGGCGCGCCCTCGTACGGCGGGATCCGGTTGTCGAACTCGGTCTCGATCCACCGCGTGTGCACCGTGAACGACTCGGCGCCGTCCGGGGCGGTGAAGGCGGGGTCGGCGAGCACCGCCCGGTGGAACGGGATCACCGTCGGCAGGCCCTCGACCACCAGCTCGGCGAGCGCCCGGCGCGAGCGGGCCATCGCCTGCTCGCGGTCCTCGCCGGTGACGATGAGCTTGCCGACCATCGAGTCGAACTGGCCGCCGATCACCGTTCCGGTCTCGACCCCGGAGTCGACGCGCACGCCCGGGCCGTCGGGGGCGACGAAGCGCGTGACCGTGCCGGGGGCGGGCAGGAAGCCCCGCCCGGCGTCCTCGCCGTTGATGCGGAACTCGATCGCGTGTCCGCGCGGGGTCGGGTCCTCCGTGAAGCGCAGGTGCTGCCCGGCCGCGATGCGGAACTGCTCGAGCACCAGGTCGATCCCGCTGGTCTCCTCCGAGACCGGGTGCTCGACCTGCAGGCGGGTGTTGACCTCGAGGAACGAGATCGTGCCGTCCTCGCCGACCAGGAACTCGACGGTGCCGGCACCCGAGTAGCCGGCCTCGACGCAGATGTCGCGGGCCGAGGTGTGGATGCGCTTGCGCTGCTCGTCGGTGAGGAACGGCGCAGGGGCCTCCTCGACGAGCTTCTGGTGACGCCGCTGCAGCGAGCAGTCGCGGGTGCCGACGACGATGCAGTTGCCGTGCTGGTCGGCCAGCACCTGCGCCTCGACGTGGCGGGGACGGTCGAGGTAGCGCTCGACGAACGACTCGCCGCGCCCGAACGCCGAGACGGCCTCGCGGACCGCCGCGTCGAACATCTCGGCGATCTCGTCGCGCTCGCGGGCCACGCGCATGCCGCGACCGCCGCCGCCGAACGCGGCCTTGATGGCCACCGGCAGACCGTGCTCGTCGGCGAACGCGATGACCTCGTCGGCGTCGGCGACCGGGTCCTTGGTGCCGGGCACGAGCGGCGCCCCGGACCGCTCGGCGATCTTCCGGGCGGTGACCTTGTCGCCCAGGTCGCGGATGGCCTGCGGCGACGGCCCGATCCAGATGAGGTCGGCGTCGATGACGGCCTGGGCGAAGTCGGCGTTCTCCGACAGGAACCCGTAGCCCGGGTGGATCGCGTTGGCCCCGGTCTCGCGCGCCGCGTGCAGGATCTTCTCGATGTCGAGGTAGGAGTCCGCGGCGGTCTCGCCGCCCAGCCCGAACGCCTGGTCCGCGAGGCGGACGTGCGGGGCGTCCCGGTCCGGGTCGGCGTACACCGCGACGCTCTCCAGGCCCGCGTCGGCGCACGCGCGCACCACCCGCACCGCGATCTCGCCACGGTTCGCGACCAGGACGGTGTGCAGCGGGTCGAACCCCGTCGGGGCGGACGCGGCCATCGGTTGACCTCCTGGGGGATCCTCGCTGGACCGGGACGGTCGGGGCAGTCTAGGTGCGGCCGGACGGCGGTCCGCGGGGTCACTCTCTCGCACTCCGCACGCGCCCGTGGTTCCCCTCGGCGTGGTCATGACCACACGCGCGGCGCCGTCCCCCGGTGCGCCCCGGTGCGCCCCGGTGCGGACCGGGCGCGGGCCGCGGCCTACGGTCGGCGACCGATGCAGCCTTGGTGGTGGCGGTCGGTGACCGCGTGCGCGTCCGTGCTGGTGCTCGCCGGCCTCGTCGCGGTGTTCGCCGGCGCGGTGGGCGCCGACCGCGCGACCGCCCTGCGCGCGGCCGCGGGGTCGACGGCGAGCGCTCCGGACCCGATCGGCGGTCCGTCCCCGGTGGCGTCGAGCGCGGAGCCGGCTCCGGCCGCGTCCGACGAGGAGCGCGTGCCGGACGCCGCGTCGGACACCTCCCTGGCCCTGCTGCCGGGCTGGCGGGTCGTGCCCTCGCAGGACGTCGTCGAGGTGCCGCCGGGCCGGTTCGAGGGTGGCACGGTCCTGCAGCGCGGCGCGGGCACGGTGGTGCTGGTGGGTCTGGCCGACCCGGCCCGGGTGCCGCCGCGCGCGGACCCGGCCGTGCCCGACCCCGCGCAGGAGGAGGCCCTGGACGCGGAGGCGCGCCGGCTGGCCGACGCCTACGCCGAGCTGCTCGCCCCCGGCGCGGACACCGCCTCCCTGACCGACGACGCCGAGGCGATCGCCGACCTGCCCACCCGGACCTCGGTGCGGCGGGTCGAGGGCGGCGGGCTCGACGGTGCCCTCGTACGCGTCAGCACCCTCGCGGCGCCGGGCCGCACGCTCGCCGTGCTGGCCGTGGCGCGGCCCGCGCCGGACCTCGCCGAGCAGGGCGACGCCGCCGACGCCGTGGTGCGCTCGCTGCGCCTCGAACCCGCGTCTCCCTGACCCTGCGCGCTGATCAACCCGCGGCGGGCGCCGGCCGCGGACCCGCCGAGGCGGCCCACAGTGCGTCGACACCGACGCCGATCTCGGCGAGCAGCCGGCGGACCAGCGGCAGGCTCAGGCCGACGACGTTCGAGGGGTCGCCCTCGATGCCCTCGACGAACCAGCCGCCCCGCCCGTCGAGCGTGAACGCCCCGGCGACGGCGAGCGGCTCCCCGCTGGCGAGGTAGGCCTCGAGCTCGTCGGTCGTCGGCTCCGAGAACGTGACGGCGGTGCGGGCGTGCCCGGCCACCTCCTGGCCCGGCGCGCCACCGCCGACGCGGATCAGCGCGTGCCCGGTGAACAGCTCGGCGGTGCTGCCGGCCATCTGGTCCCAGCGCCCGCGCGCGACGTCGGCGGACTGGGGCTTGCCCACCAGCTCGCCGTCCAGGAACAGCATCGAGTCGGCGGCGAGGACCACGCACTCCGGCTCGACCGCGGCGACGCGGGCGGCCACCGTGCGCGCCTTGGCCAGCGCCAGCGCCGTGACGGTGTCGGTGACGGAGGCGTCCTCGCCGAGCTCGGCGAGCAGGGCGTCCTCGTCGACCTCGGACACCTCGACGAGGGGCTCCACCCCGGCACCCCGCAGGATCGCCAGGCGGGCCGGGGACGCAGACGCGAGGACCAGACGCACGGAGCGGAACCCTACGTCGGCGGCGGGGTCCCGTCCGCGCGGCCGTCCCCGTGGCTCGCGTCGTCGATCCGGCGGGCGACGCCCGCGAGGATCGACACGTGGGTCGGGCGCTCGAAGCCCCGCCCAGCGGCAGACGTCGACCACGCCCGGCTCGACCAGCTCGAAGCCCGCGAACAGCGCCTCGATCTCGCCCGACACCGCAGGTGGCCGCCGCGCGGGGTGCGCGCGTAGGCCGCGTGGATCTCGGCGAGCTCGGCGTCGGACAGGTTCTCCGAGCTGCCCGCGGAGATCACCAGGTAGGAGCCGGGGACCATGCGGCGGGTGAAGTGCTCGACGATCCGCCGCGGCTCGTCGCCGGCGGAGAAGTGCAGGACGGCGACGAACATGACCGCGCCGGGTGGTCGAAGTCGATCAGCTGCGCCACGTCGGGGTGCTCGGTGACGACGTCGGGGTCGTGCATGTCGGCGTCGACCACGGCGAGCGCGGAGTCCTCGGCGAGCAGCGCCCGCGCGTGCGCGAGCACCACGGGGTCGTCGTCGACGTACACGACGCGGGCGTCGGGGTGGGTGCGGCGCGCGACCTGTGCACCGTCGGCGAGGTGGGGATGCCGGTGCCGATGTCGACGAACGGCGTGATCCCCGCCGCCGCGAGGTGCTCGACCGCGCGCACCAGGAACGCGCGGTTGTTGCGCGCCAGCTGCCGCTGCTCGGGGTGGCCGGCGATCACCGCCTCGGCCGCCTCGCGGTCGGCGGCGAAGTTGTCCCGCCCGCCGAGGTAGTAGTCGTACATCCGCGCGGGCGAGGGCACATCGCTGTCGAACCCCTCGGTCATCGCCGGCCCCGTCGCACAGCGTCACCGTAACGGCCACGCGGCGCGATCTCGGCGAGCGGCGGAAGGGCGGTTCGGCGGGGCCCGTCAGCTCCGGAACCCCGGGTCCGCCTCGTGCACGACGGGCGCCCGTCCCTCGGGCTCCTCCCAGTCCTCCTGCCGGCCCAGCGCCGTGAGGTCGAGCAGGTGGTAGGCGTGCATCATCGCCTCGACCCCGCGGCCGTAGGCGGCGTACGTGTGGAACACGTCGTCGCCGTCGCGCAGGAACGCGCTGATGCCGGGTTGTTCGCCGACGTCGTCGAGCATCCAGTCGAAGCCGGCCGCGGCCAGCTCGTCGGCGTCGCGGAAGTTGTAGCTCACCGGAGCGACCGACGCATCGAGCGTCACGTGGAAGTCGTGGTTGAAGCTGCTGCCCGCCGACGAGTACCAGGGGAACGTCCAGCCCCGCGCGGACGCCACGGCCGCCAACCGCGGGAACGGCGCCCGCGACACGGCGGCGAAGGCGGTGTCGCGCCGGGCGAGGTGCTCCCGCACGCCCTCGCCGGTGTCCGCGGCCATGGCGCTGCAGCTGTGGCAGGGCACGTCCCACGCCGGGTCGAACATGAAGTGCTGCAGCACGAGCTGCCGGTGGCCGTCGAACAGGTCGAGCAGCCCGACCTCGCCGTCCGCACCGGTGAAGCGGTAGTCCGCCTCGATCCGCACCATCGGCAGCCGCCGGCGGTCGGCGTTGAGCACGTCCCGCGCCCGCGACATCTCCTTCTCGCGCTCTAGGAGCGCCCGCCGCGCGACCAGCCATTCCTCTCGCGAGACCACGTCCGGCAACGCCATCGTCCTCACCTCGCCCGGTCGACTTGCGTGATGCAAGCACGGTAAGGGCGGTGGCTTGCGTCACGCAAGCGTCAGACCGGCACGGTCGCACTCTCCGACGGTGGGCGGTCGCCGTGGCGGTGCACGATGCGCCACTCGCCGGCCTCCCGCCGGTACACGTGCGTGACCCGCAACGTGTACGAGACGGGCTCGCCGTCGACGACGAACGTCTTGTGCTCGAACGCCACGGTGTAGGCCAGGTCCCCGCTCGCCCCGGCCGCGACGATCTCGAGGTCGTAGTCGCGCAGGGGCTTGCCGGCGAGGCGATCGGCGAGCCACCGGAAGGTCTCGTCCACCTCGAGCGGGCCGCGTCGGAGCTGGACGGCCGCGCCGAAGAGGGTCACGGGCTCGTGCCTCGACCACGTCCGCTTCCGGGCTCCGGCCTCGCCCCGGCACAGGGCGACCTCCGCCTCCCGCTGCCGCGGCAGCATCTCGTCCAGGAACGCCTCGACCTCGCTCGTCGGAGCCATCGCGCACTTCCGATACGGTTGTGGTTTATTCGATACAAGGAGGGTGTATCCGATGCCGGACGGCGTCAAGAGGCGCTACGACGCGACCCGCCGTCGCGAGCAGGCGCAGGAGAACCGCCGTCGGGTGCTGGAGGCCGCCCAGGAGCTGTTCGTGACCCGGGGCTACGGCGCCACGACGATGGCCGAGGTCGCCTCCGCGGCGGGGGTCGCGGTCGAGACGATCTACACGGCGTACCGCACCAAGCTCTCCGTGCTGCGCCGGGTGTGGGACCTCGCCGTCGGCGGCGACGACCGGGACGTCCGCCTGCTCGACCGGCCGGAGCTGCGCGCCGTGTTCGCGGAGCCCGATCTCCCGACGCGGCTGACGCAGTTCGCCACGGTCCACACGACGATCATGCGGAGGACCGCGCGGCTGCGTCTGGCCATCCAGGGTGCCGCCGGCGGCGACGCCGCCGCGGCGGAGTTCCTGGCCGAGATCGACCGGGCGCGCCTCGAGGGCATGGGCGAGCACGCGCGGGCCGCCGCGGCGACCGGGCAGCTGGCGGTGCCGGAGGGCACCTGCCGGGACGTCCTGTTCGCCACCACCGACGGCTCGCTGTGGCTCACCCTCGTCGGCCGGCGCGGCTGGTCCGACGAGGCCTACGCCGCCTGGCTCGCGCAGGTGTGGACGGCGACCCTGGTGGCGCCGTGACGCGCCTCGGTCACAGCTGAGGGCGTCCGCGGCTCCCGTACCCGCTCAGATCGGTCAACGGCGCACCCGGCAGCGCAGGTGAAGCACCCGGTTGCCCTGGATCACCACGTCGGGATCCTCCAACAGGTGCTGCGCGTGGACCGATCCGAAGTAGCGCTTTCCGGACCCGAACACGACGGGTACGACGTCCATGCGCACCTCGTCGATCAGGCCCGCGGCGAGCACCTGGCCACCGACGTCGCCGGCGGCGACCTCGACCACGCGGTCACCCGCGAGCTCCTGCGCGGTCGCCACGGCTGCCTCGACGCCGTCGACGAAGTGGAACGGCGCCTCGGGGTCCCAGCCCTCGGGCGCCGGCCGGTGCGTCACGACGACCACGTGATCGATCCCGCCCGGAGGTTTCCCGTCCCAGCCGTCCGTCATGTCGAAGACGTGGCGGCCGACGATCGTCGCCCCGATCTGGTCCCAGTACGGCCGGATGTAGTCGTAGGACGTCTGCGACACCGTCAGCGCGCCGCTCTCGTCCAACGGGACGTCACCGTTGGACAACCAGTCGAACAGCGGTCCCGGCTGGTCGTCCTCGTCCGCGACGAAGCCGTCCACCGACACCGAGCTGTACATGACCACCGTGCCCACGGGGCTCTCCTCCCATCGATCGGTCGGCCGCGGCCGGCCGTCCAGCGCGTGATCGCTCAGAGCTGGAGAACGGCCTGCACGTCGAGGTGGATCTGGATCGTCGACCCGACGACCGGGATGCCGCGGGCGACCATCTGCTGCCAGTTGAGCGTGAAGTGCTCCCGGTGCAGCGAGGTGGTGGCCGTCGCGCCGACGCGGGTGCCGTTCCAGGTCTGCGTGCCCAGGTAGGTGGTCTCGAGGCGGACGTCGTTGGTGCGCCCGCGGATGGTGAGGTCGCCGTCGATGGTCCAGGTGTTGCCCGCGCGCACCGCGAACCGCGTGCTGGAGAACTGCAGCTGCGGGTGGTCGTCCACGGCCAGGAAGTCCTGCGAGCGCAGGTGCGCGTCGCGCTGCGCGTTGTGGGTCTCGATGCTGGCGGCGTCGATGACGACGTCGATGCTGGAGTCCTCGAGGTCCTCGGCGATGACGATCGACCCGCGGAAGCGGGTGAACTCGCCGTACACCCTCGACAGCGCGATGTGGCGGGCCACGAACCCGAGCCGGCTGTGGGCGTCGTCGATGACCCACTCGCCGGGCGTGGGACGGGTGCTGCCCTGGTCGGCGGACAGGGTCAGCGCACCGAGCGCGGCGTGGTCGCCGCGACCGACGACGAGGTCGCGGGTGAGGGTGCGGTAGCCGCCGAGGGAGGCGCGCAGCGTGTAGGTCCCGCTGGGCACGGCCGCGGTGTAGAAGCCGAACGGGTCGGTGGGCGACTCGGTGACCACCCGGCGCAAGCCCTCGGTCTCGACGACGGCGACGTTCACGCCGGGCAGCGGCCGGCCCTCGACGTTGCGCAGGTGCGCGCTGACGAGCCCGCCGGTGGGCGGGATCGGCAGGAGGGCGTGGTCCGCGTCGCGGAACGACTCGCCCCCGACGAGTGTGCGACGACGTCGGCGCAGGAGGGCCATCAGCGGGGTCGGGCCGAGGCGCGCCAGCCGCCGGGTCCGGGGTTGACGGGGCCGCGCACGAGATCGGTGCGGCGGGCCCACGTGGACGGCGGCCCGGGGTCAGGGGCCTCCTCCTCACTCCCGCCGCCCGCGGCCGCGGCCGCGAGCACGACGGTCAGCGCCGCCAGCTCCGCGGCGTCGGGCTCGCCGCGCACGATGCGCAGCAGGGGACGGGCCGGCGCGTCCTCGTCCTCGCTCACAGCCACACCTCGTCGTTCGCTGCGCTCACAGCCACACCTCGTCGTTCGCTGCGCTCACAGCCACACCTCGTCGTTCGCTGCGCTCACAGGGGCACGTTCCCGTGCTTCCGCGGCGGCAGCGTCTCGCGCTTGGTCTCCAGCATCCGCAGCGAGCGGGCGACGTAGCCCCGGGTGTGGGACGGCGCGACCACGGCGTCGACGTACCCGCGCTCGGCGGCGATGTACGGGTTGGCCAGCGTGTCCTCGTACTCCTGCTGGAGCTCGGCGCGCCGGGCCTCGACGTCGCCGCCCTCGTCCGCGACCTTGGCCAGCTCCTTGCGGTACAGGATGCTCACCGCCCCGGACGCCCCGGTGACGGCGATCTGCGCGGTGGGCCAGGCGATGTTGACGTCGGCGCCCAGGTGCTTGGAGCCCATGACGTCGTAGGCGCCGCCGTAGGCCTTGCGGCAGATGACCGTGACCAGCGGGACCGTCGCCTCGGCGTAGGCGTAGATCAGCTTGGCGCCGCGCCGGATGATGCCGTCGTACTCCTGGTCGGTGCCGGGCAGGAACCCCGGCACGTCGACGAAGGTCAGCACCGGGACGTTGAACGTGTCGCACGTGCGGACGAAGCGCGCCGCCTTCTCGCTGGCGCCGATGTCGAGACAGCCGGCGAGCTGGGTGGGCTGGTTGGCCACGATTCCCACCGGCCGGCCCTCGACGCGGCCGTAGCCGACGACGATGTTGGGCGCGTAGAGCTGCTGGACCTCCAGGAACTCGCCGTCGTCGACCACGCGCGTGATGACGTCGCGCATCTCGTAGGGCTGGTTGGGCGAGTCGGGCACGATCGTGTCGAGCTCGAGGTCGGCCTCGCCGACGCCCTCGGGCACCGACTCCTGCTCCTCCTCGCCGGGGATCCGCGGCGGGTCGGTGAGGTTGTTCGACGGCAGGTAGCCCAGCAGCTCCTGCACGAACGCGATCGCGTCCTCCTCGTCGGAGGCCAGGTAGTGCGCGTTGCCCGAGGTCTGGTTGTGGGTGCGGGCGCCGCCGAGCGCCTCGAACTCCACGTCCTCGCCGGTGACCGTCTTGATCACGTCCGGGCCCGTGATGAACATGAACGACGTCTCGTCGACCATGACGGTGAAGTCGGTGAGCGCGGGGGAGTACACCGCGCCGCCGGCCGCGGGGCCCATGACCAGCGAGATCTGCGGGACGACCCCGGAGGCGTGCACGTTGCGCCGGAAGATCTCACCGTAGGCGCGCCGCCGCCGTCGTTGATGCCGATCACCGGGCAGCCGATCTTCATGGCCACGTCCATGACCTTGATGATCTTCTCGCCGTAGACCTCGCCCAGCGCCCCGCCGAACACCGTGGCGTCCTGGGAGAACACGCACACCGGGCGGCCGTCGATCGTGCCCTGGCCGGTGACGACGCCGTCGCCGTAGGGACGGTTGGCCTCGAGCCCGAAGTTGGTGGAGCGGTGGCGCGCCATCGCGTCGAACTCGAGGAACGAGCCCTCGTCGAGCAGCAGGTCGAGGCGCTCGCGCGCGGTCTTGCGGCCCTTGGCGTGCTGCCGCTCGACGGCGCGCTCGCTGCCGGCGTGCACGACGTCGTCCTGGCGCCGGTACCAGTCGGCGAGCTTGCCGGCCGAGGTGTGGACGTCGGGCTCCTGCGCAGCGTCGTCGGGCTCCGGCAACGGCTCCGTCGCGGCGGTCATGGCGTCGCACTGTAGCGACCGGCCCCGACACCGCCCGGGTTCGCGGCGGCGAGGTGATCAGGGGCACTACTACCGTGCGGGCCCGTGGCCGCACCCCTGGACCGAGACGCGCTGCGACGCACCCTGGGGCCCCCGTCGGGGCCGTGGGCGTCGCTGGAGGTCGTGACGAGCACGGGCTCGACGAACGCGGACCTCGCGGCGCTCGCGGGCGACCCGGTCGCCGCGCCCGACCGCTCCGTCCTGGTCGCCGAGCACCAGGACGCCGGGCGGGGCCGCCGCGACCGCGTCTGGTCCGACCGCGCGGGCGAGGGCCTGACCTTCTCGGTGCTGCTGCGCCCGCGCGAGGTGACCGTCGAGCGCTGGGGCTGGGCGCCGCTGCTGGCCGGGCTGGCCCTGGTCGAGGCCGTCGGCGAGGTCACCGGCGGCGAGGTCCCGGCCGCGCTGAAGTGGCCCAACGACCTGCTCCTCGGCACCGGGGGCGCCAAGGGTGCCGGCGTGCTGGCCGAGGTCGCGTCCGGCGGGGGCGACGAGCGCGCGCTCGTGGTCGGGATCGGGCTCAACGTCGCCACGCCGGTCGCCGACCTCCCCGCGGGCGGGACCTCCCTCGGCGCCGAGGGTGCGGGCTACCTCGGGCGGGGCACGGTGCTGGTGGCCGTGCTCCGCGCGCTCGCCGACCTGGACGACCGCTGGCGCGGCGCGTACGGCGACGTCGTCGCGGCCGGCCTCGTCGACCAGTACCGCGCCCACTGCGCCACGCTCGGGCGCGAGGTGACGGTGACGCTGCCCGGCGGGCGGGTCCTCGCGGGCCGCGCGGTCGACGTCGACCGCGACGGGCGCCTCGCCGTGCGCGAGGCCGGCGGCGACACGACCGTGGTGTCGGCGGGCGACGTGGTCCACGTGCGGCCCGCGGGTCGCTAGCCTCGCACCGGAACCCGGCCCGAGGGGGTGCGCGTGGCCTACCCGGACGCCGTCCTGCGTCGCGGCGAGCACGTCCTCGCCCACCGGCGCCCGCACTGGCGCATGCTCGTGGTCCCCGCGCTGGTCCCGCCCACCGCGGCCTTCCTCGCGGCGTTCCTCGCCGCGCTCGCCACGACGGTGCCCTCCGACGCCACCCGCACGGCGCTGCGGCTCGCGCTGGTCCTGCTCGCGGTGCTGGCCATCGCGTGGCTCGCGGTGCTGCCGCTCGTGCGCTGGCGCTGCACCCACCTCGTCGTCACCGACCGCCGGCTGCTCGTGCGCGAGGGCGTGCTGGCGCGCGAGAGCGTCGACGTCGCGGGCGCGACGATCACCGGCGTCCGCACGCGGTGCACCGGGCTCGAGCGCGCGCTGGGCTCGGGCACGCTCGTCGTGGCGACGGTCGGCACCGAGGAGCCCTGGGAGTTCTCGGGTCTCGGCCGCGTCGAGCGCCTGGCGACCATGGTCGAGGGCGTCGCCGCCGACCGTGGCGGGCTCGACCGGGCGGTGACGGCGGGATCGAGGGACGAGGACCTCGGCGATGACCTGGACGACCACCTGGACGAGCTCGACGCGTTCGACGACGACCCGGAGCCCGACCAGGAGCCCGAGCCCGTCCCCGCGGGCGGGCGGGTCAGGCGCTGGCGGTCCCGTCGGTCCCGCGCAGCCCGAACATCCCGGTGAAGCGCCCCCGGTAGACGGTGACCGCGTCCTCCGTACCGGCCCCGCGGGTCAACGTGCCGACGAGCGTCACGAGGCCCATGTGCGGCCGGCTCGCCGACACCCGCGCGGCGACGATCTCCAGCGCGGCCTCCAGGTGGTCGCCCGGAAAGACCGGCGCCGGCCAGGCGATCTCGTCGCCCCCGGGCGAGCCCAGCGCCGCCGACCGCGCGAGCAGCCCGTCGACGTAGCACCGCATCCACAGCGACGCGGTGAACCATCCCGACGCGCACAGCCCGCCGAACAGCGAGGCCCGCGCGGCCTCCTCGTCGACGTGGAAGGGCTGGGGGTCGAAGCGGCGGTTGAAGGCGAGCATCTCGTCGCGGTCGACGACCACCGAGCCCAGCGCGATGCGCCGGCCGGCGGGCAGGTCCTCGAAGCAGACCTCGGGGGCGGTCACGGCCGTGATCGTGCCAGTCGACCCGGCTCCGGGTGGGACGGAACCGTGCGGGGCGCGGCGGCGTCGAACGCGGTGTGCGGGCCGGGGAGCTGACGGGCTGGCTGGCCGCGGCCGGGGTGGCGGACGCGGCGGTCAGCGTGGGCGCGGAGGCCGACCGGGCGTGGTGCGTGCGTGCCGTGCCCGGCGGCGGGCACGGCGAGGGCGACTGGGAGGTGTTCTGGTGCGACGGCGGTGGGCGCTTCGAGTGGACGCGGTTCGACGACGAGTCGGCCGCCTGCTTCTCGCTGTTCGGGCGGCTGGTGTGGGCGCGGCTCGCGGGGTCCGCTCAGCCGTGACGCGCGACCAGCGCGAGGGCGGCGTCGTGCAGGAGCCCGTTGGTGGTCAGCGAGTCCCCGCCGTCGGGCCGGGCGGCGCCGGCGAGGTCGGTGAGGCGGCCGCCGGCCTCCTCGACGAGCACCTGCGCCGCGGCGAGGTCCCAGGTGTTGGCCGCGGGCTCCACGGCGACGTCGAGCACGCCCTCGGCGACGAGGCAGTGGTGCCAGAAGTCGCCGAACGCGCGGCTCTCCCAACAGGCGCGGGTCAGCGCCAGCCACTGGTCCTGGCGGTCGAGCGTGCGCCAGTGGTCGAGGTCGGTGGTGGAGGCGTAGGCGTCGCCGAGGTCGGCGACGCCCGACACCGCGATCGGCCCCGCCTCGACACCGCGGGCGGGGTCGCGGGTGAACGCGCCCCCGCCCTGCCCGGCCCACCAGCGCCGGCCCAGCGCCGGGGCGCTGACCACGCCCACCACCGGGCGCCCGTGCTCGACCAGCGCGACGAGGGTGGCCCACACGGGCATGCCGCGGGAGAAGTTCTTGGTGCCGTCGATCGGGTCGATCACCCACACCCGCCCGGACCCCAGCTCGCCGCCCCGCTCCTCGCCGAGCACGTCATCGTCGGGCCGCTCGGTCGCCAGCACGGCGCGCAGCCTGTCCTCGCAGGCGGTGTCGGCGTCGGTGACGGGGGTGCGGTCGGGCTTGCGCTCGACGCGCAGGTCCACCGCACGGAAGCGGGGCAGGGTCACCGTGTCGGCGGCGTCGGCGAGGTCGAGGGCGAGCGCGAGATCGGCCGCGCGCCCGGTCGCGGGGGTCCCGGGGCTCATGGTCGGCGATCGTGCCAGCCCGTCCGCCGGACGACGCAGCGCAGCGGGTCTTCGCCCTGGTACGGCCGGGCTAGGCTGGCTCCGTGACCACGGTGCTGCTCGTCGAGGACGACGCGGCGATCGCCGGACCCCTGTCCCGGGCCCTGCAGCGCGAGGGCTACGAGGTCGACGTCGTCGCCGACGGGCCGGCGGCGCTGACGCGGGCGGGCGGGGCCGGGCCGGACCTCATGGTGCTCGACCTCGGCCTGCCGGGGATGGACGGGCTGGAGGTCTGCCGGCGCGTCCGGGTCGAGCAGCCCGACCTGCCGGTGCTCATGCTGACCGCCCGCACCGACGAGGTCGACTTCGTCGTCGGGCTCGACGCCGGCGCGGACGACTACGTCGGCAAGCCCTTCCGGCTGGCCGAGCTGCTCGCCCGGGTCCGGGCGCTGCTGCGGCGCCGGGCGCCGGAGGTGCTCGACGCGGGCGGGGTGCGGCTCGAGCCCTCGGCGCGCCGGGTCACCGTCGACGGGGTCGAGGTCGGGCTGGCCAACAAGGAGTTCGAGCTGCTGCGCGTGCTCATGGCGCACGCCGGGCAGGTGGTCTCGCGCGAGGAGATCCTGCGCGAGGTGTGGAACGACCCCGAGATGAAGACGTCGAAGACGCTCGACATGCACATGTCGTGGCTGCGCCGCAAGCTCGCCGACGAGGGCGGCGGCACCGGCAAGCGCATCAGCACCGTGCGCGGGGTCGGCTTCCGCTTCAACACCTGAGGACCCCGGGGTGCGCCGCCGGATCCTGATCTCCACGCTGATCGTCGTCACGATCACCGTGGCGGTGCTGGGCGGCCCGCTGGCGCTCACGACGTGGCGGCTGGTCGAGGACTTCACGCGCGCCGACATCAACTCCCGGCTCCGGCAGGTCGTCGCCACCCTCGACTCGCAGGGCTCCGGCGATCGCCCGATCGACCTCACCGCCGTCGGCATCGCGGTCCCGCCGGGCGGGTCGCTGGTGGTGCGCACGCCGCGGGGGGTGAGCACGCTCGGCGTCCTCGCGCCCGGCGAGACCGTGAGCGAGACGCTGCCGTTCGGGCTGTCGGGCTCGGCGGTGCTCGCCGAGCCGATCGCGGAGATGCGTGCTCGCCAGCTGCGGGCGACGGCGCTGGTGGTGGCCGCGGTGCTGCTGTCGGTGGCGGTCGGGGCCGTGGTGGCGACGCTGACGGCGCGGCGCCTCGCCGACCCGCTGCAACAGGTGGCCGGGCGGGCCGCCCGCCTCGGCGCGGGCGACTTCCGGCCCGCGCCGCACCGCCACGGCATCCCCGAGCTCGACCGCGTCTCCGACGTGCTCGACTCGTCGGCCACCGCGCTCGCCGAGCTGCTCCAGCGCGAGCGCGACCTCGTCGGCGACGTCTCCCACCAGCTGCGCAGCCGGCTGACCGCGTTGCAGCTGCGCCTCGACGAGCTGGCCGCCAACCCCGACGAGCACGTGTCCGCCGAGGGCTCGGCGGCGCTGGAGCAGGCGGAGCGCCTCGCCGAGGTCCTCGACGAGCTGCTCGCCTCGGCGCGCGAGGCCCGCGCGTCGGGGGCGGCGCCGGTGGAGGTCGCGGGCGAGCTGGAGGCGGTCGCCGACGAGTGGCGCGACCCGCTGCGCGCCGAGAGCCGGGTGGTGCGGGTCCGCGCGCCCGAGGGGCTGGTCGCCCGGGCCACGTCGGGCCGCCTGCGCGAGGCGCTCGGCGCGCTCGTCGACAACGCGCTGCGCCACGGCAAGGGCACGGTGACGCTCTCGGCGCGGCTGTCGGACAACGACACGATCGTCGTCGAGGTCGGCGACCACGGTGACGGCATCCCGCCCGCCCTCGCCCCGCACGTGTTCGACCGCGGGGTGTCCGGGGCGGCGTCCACCGGCGTCGGCCTCGCGCTGGCCCGCGCTCTGGTCGAGGCCGACGGCGGGCGCCTCGAGCTCGCCCGCACCCGCCCGGCCACCTTCGCGGTGTTCCTGCCGGTGCCCCGCACCGACCGCACGGTCGCCGCCGCCCGCCCGCTGCCCAGCACGCCGCGATGACCGGTCAGGCCGCGAGCACCTCGCGGCAGGCCGCGACGTAGGCCCGCACGGCGGGGCGGTGGTCGTCGGCGCGCCAGCCCAGCACGAGCGAGCAGGGTGGCAGGTCGTGGACCCGCACGACGACGACGCCGTCGCGGGCGAGCGCCGGGGCGTTGCCCGCCGCCAGCAGCACGACGCCGCGGGCGTCGAGCAGGGCCTCGTGGGTCTCCTCGATCGACCGCACCTCGGCGCCGACCCGGGCCGCGCGCCCGCCGCGGTGCTCGTCGGCGAGCCACGCCGCGCGCAGCGGACCGGCAGCGGCGGGCAGGGCGAGGAACGGCTCGTCGAGCAGGTCGGCGAAGGTCACCGCGGTGCGGTCCGCGAGGGCGTGGCCGGGCGGCAGGGCGACGGCCACCGGCTCGCGGGCGAGCACGAGCGTGCGCACCCGCCCCGGCACCGGCGCCCAGGCGACGGCCACGTCGCTGGTGCCGTCCGCCAGCCCTGCACTCGGGTCGTCCCACGGCACGATCCGCACCTGCGGGTCGACGCCGTCGCGGGCCACCCGCGAGCGCACCGCGGGCAGCAGGCCGCGCCCGACGCCGGTGCTCACGCCGACGACGAGGCGCCGGCTCGCGGCCGCGACGTCCCGCGCGGCCTCGTCGGCCCGGGCGAGGAGCGCGCGGGCGTGGCGCACCAGCACCTCGCCCGCCGGTGTCAGCTCGACCCCGTGCGGCAGGCGCCGCAGCAGCACCGCGCCGACCTGCCGCTCGAGCGCGCGCAGCTGCTTGCTCAACGCGGGCTGCGACACGTGCAGCGCCGCCGCCGCCCGCGTCACGTGCCGTTCCTCGGCGACCGCGACGAGGTAGCGCAGGTCGCGGAGGTGGACGTCCATAGCCGATGGTGATCGCGTCGGGTCTTGGACGTCCAGCCGGGGCCGGCGACAGGGTGGGGCCATGACCTCCCCGTCCCCCCGTGTCTGGCTCGTCACCGGCGCCTCGAGCGGTTTCGGCCGCGCGATCGCCGAGGCCGCCGTCGCCGCCGGCGACACCGTGGTGGCCGCGGCCCGGCGCACCGACGCGCTC
>JAQSWW010000246.1 GCA_029266415.1 Actinomycetospora sp.
GGTGCCGACCACGGTGCCGTCGGCCTCGTAGATGTTGCCGTCGGCGGCGAAGTGGCGGTCGGTGGCGTCGGTGCTCATGGCGGCTGCTCGCTCTCGGTGGGTGCTCGGTGCCCGGTGGGGTGGGCTCTCGGCACTGTGACGGTGCGAGCGGGCGCCGATGTTCCGGCGCGAGCAGGAAATCTTCTCCGCGGCCGGCCGGTCACGTGCCGTGGCGACGGCGGTACGTGCTCGGCGGCTCGTGGAACGCCTCCTTGAACGCCCGGCTGAACGCGGCGAGGTCGGCGAAGCCGCAGCGCAGCGCGACGTCGGTGACCGAGAGGTCGGCGCGTCGGGGGTCGGCCAGCTCGCGGCGCCCGTGCTCCAGGCGCCGCCGGCGCACCACGCGGCCCACGGTCGTCGCGGCGTCGGCGAACGCGCGGTGCAGCTGGCGCGTCGACACGAAGTGCGCCCGCGCGATCATGTCCGGCCCGAGCTCGGGGTCATCGAGGTGCTCGGCGACGAACGCCTCGACCCGGGCGCGCAGCTCGGCGGCGCCACGGGTCCCCGGGTGCTCGTCGCGGTGCAGCGCCTCGCCGGCGACCGTCCCGACGAGGTCGGCGAGCTCGGTGGCCAGCCGCGCGCCGCCCGCGGGGGAGAGCGAGGGGGGCGCGGCGACGACGTCGGCGAGCGTGCGGGCGACGATCCCGCCGAGGCGGTCGCCGCCCAGGGCCCGCGCGGTCGCGGCGCGGGAGGTGCCCTCACCGAGGCCGACGAGCTCGCGGGGCCACGTGAACACCCACATCCGCCAGGGACCGTGGAACCGCCAGGCGAAGGGCCGCGCGGTCTCGTAGACCGCGAAGGCTCCGGGCCCGAGCAGCGCCTCGCGCCCGTCCTGGCGCAGGACCGCCCGCCCGCGGGCGACGAGACCGACCTGCAGGTACGCGTCGGCGTCGCGACGCGCCAGCCCCGGCGTGCGGACGCAGTCCTGGCCGGTCGAGTCGACGGCGGCCACCGAGAGGTGCCCGACGAGGTTGCTGCGCACCGCCCCGTCGAAGGGCGCGTCCGCGTCGGCGTGCACGTCGAGGGCGATGAAGTGCTCGCGCAGCAGGTCACGCCAGCCGGGGAGGCGGTCGGCGCGGCCGTGGACCTCCGCCGTCCCCGGGGCGTCCGCGGCCGTGCGGGGCCGCCGGAAGGGGCCGACGGGGCGGGCGGTGGTGGACGCCACGGGCAGCTCGCAGGGGTCTCGACGAGGTCGATCGACGCTAAGCGCACGTTGTGGACTGGTCAACACCGTGCGCTCCCGATCCGTCGCGCAGCGACAAGCGCCCGCACCCCGCCGTCGCGCAGGCTGCCCGGGACGTGCGGTCGGCGCCGACCGTCCTGGCCCCCCTGCCCACCACCACCGGGAGTGCCCGTGACCGCCCTGGACGACCTGCCGCTCACCCCGACCACGACCACCGTGCGCGCGGCCTGTCCGCACGACTGCCCCGACACCTGCGCGATGGTGGTGACCGTCGAGGACGGGCGCGCCACGAAGGTCGCCGGCGCGCCGGAGCACCCGTTCACCCGCGGCGGGCTCTGCGTCAAGGTCAACGACTACCAGGACAAGGTCTACAGCCCGGACCGCGTGCTGCACCCGCTGCGGCGCACCGGGCCGAAGGGCAGCGGCCGCTTCGAGCGGATCACGTGGGACGAGGCGCTGGGCACCATCGCCGACACGTTCCGCGCGAAGATCGCCGAGCACGGGCCCGAGACGGTCATGCCGGTCAGCTACCTCGGCACCCAGGGCATCCTCAACGGGCTCTCGGCCGGCGACGCGTTCTTCCACCGGCTCGGGGCCACCGTCACCGAGCGCACCTACTGCGACTCCGGGGCCTGCACCGCCTACGCCTCCACCGTCGGCGCGACGGCCGGCGTGGACCCCGAGAGCCTGGTCCACTCCCGCTACATCATCATCTGGGCGTCGAACACGATCTCGACGAACCTGCACCTCTGGCCCGTGATCGCCGAGGCCCAGAAGCGCGGCGCGAAGGTCGTCTGCATCGACCCGATGCGCCACCGGACCGCGCGGCGCGCCGACTGGCACATCCCGATCCGCCCGGGCACCGACGGCGCGCTGGCGCTGGCGATGATGCACGTGATCATCACCGAGGACCTGTACGACGCGGACTACGTCCGTGACCACACCGCCGGGTTCGACGAGCTCGCCGAGCGCGTGGCGCAGTACACCCCGGAGTGGGCGTCGGAGGAGACCGGCATCCCCGTCGACGACATCCGCACCCTCGCCCGCGAGTACGCCACCACCGACCCGGCGATGATCCGCATCGGTGTGGCCATCGAGCGGCACGCCGGCGGCGGGCAGACCGTGCGCTCGATCGCCTGCCTGCCCGCGCTGGTGGGTGCCTGGCGCCACGTCGGTGGCGGTCTGCTGCAGCTGCCGCTGTGGGCGCACCCGGTCAACTGGCCGGCGTTCATCCACCCCGAGTACCGCACCCCGGGCACCCGCGTCGTCAACCAGTTCCTGCTGGGCCAGGCCCTCACCGGCGAGATGGCGTTGGACCCGCCGGTCACGGCGCTCGTGGTCTACAACTCCAACCCGATGGTCGTCGCCCCCGAGCAGGAGAAGATCGCCGCCGGGCTGGCCCGCGAGGACCTGTTCACGGTGGTCAGCGAGCACTTCCTGACCGACACCGCCCGCTACGCCGACATCGTGCTGCCCGCGACGACGCAGCTCGAGCAGCACGACCTGATGTTCAGCTGGGGGCACTTCTACGTCACGCTCAACGTCCCGGCCGTCGAGCCGGAGGGCGAGGCCGTGCCCAACACGGAGCTCTTCCGCCGCCTGGCCGCGCGGATGGGCTTCGACGACGAGTTCTTCCGGCTCTCCGACGAGGAGCTGCTGGCCCAGGCCTACGACTGGTCCGCCCCCGCGATGGAGGGCATCACACTGGAGTCGCTGCGCGAGACCGGGTGGGCGCGGCTCAACCTGCCCTCGGCCGACGAGTACGCCCCGCACGCCGAGGGCGGTTTCCCGACGCCGTCGGGCAAGACCGAGTTCCGCAGCTCCGCGCTGGAGGCCGTGGGCAACTTCGTCGTCAACCTGTTCCGGCAGCTCTCCGACGACCACCAGCCCGGCACGTACGTCGACCCGCTGCCGCACTACGTCGCGCCCCGCGAGACCGGCGAGGTCTACCCGCTGAACCTGCTCTCGCCCAAGTCGCACGCGTACATCAACTCGAGCGCGGGCGACCAGGCCATGCAGAAGCGTGTGCAGGGCGAGCAGACGGTGACGATCCACCCCGCGGACGCGGAGTCGCGGGGGATCTCCGACGGGCAGTACGTGGCCGTGTCCAACGACCGCGGGCGCTTCGTCGCCCTCGCGCGGATCTCCGACGAGGTGGCCCCGGGTGTCGTCGTGTGCCCCATGGGCTCGTGGGCGAAGAACGCGAAGGACGGCTCGACGGTCAGCGCCGTGAACCCGTTCGCGTTCGCCGATCTCGGCAACGCCCCGACGTTCTCGGACACCCGGGTGGAGGTCGCGCCGGTCTGACGCGGTCCGGCGCTGGTGCGACTCAGCAGGTGCGGCTCAGCGGGCGGCCAGCGCCCCGGGCGCGGGGTCGGCCGGGGTGCGCGGCGCGGGTGCGGAGACCGCGGGCCCGTGTCCGCGTGCCTCGGCGTCGGTGCGGATCCGGCGGGCCGCGCGCTCGGCGGCGTCGGTGACGTCGACGCCCTCGCACGCGAGCACCCGGAAGAGCTCGGCGAGCGCGGCGGCGGACGACCCGGACAGGGTCAGCCCGCCGTCGCACCGCGTGCACGGCGCGAGGGCGCGGGCGGCCCGTCGGCACGCCTCCGCGCGCGCCGCCGTGCCGGCCGGCGCGATGTCAGCGCCCGCGGACACGGACCGACTCCGGGACGTCGGCCGCCGTGACCGCGGCGGGCGTGTCGTGCCAGGCGTACTGGAACGAGTCGCGGGACGGCGTGGGGCGCCGCCGCTCGACGCGCGTCCCGTCACCGGCCGGCTCGGCCGGACGGGACCGGCGCGTCGTGTCGGCGCGCCAGTGCAGGTGCCACATGGGCGGGGACCTCCTCGTCCACCACCGGGGCCGTACGCGCGCGGGAGCCCGGGGGCTCCGGGCGAGCACGGAGGGTCGACCGTTGCTCGCGGACTGAACACGGCACTCCGATGGTGGTCCAGGTCACGCGGTGCCCGCCAGGGCGACGGGATCTGGACCGAGACAGCACCGGTTCGGCCCACGCCCGTCACCCGGATACGCGCAGCCCGAGGATCCGCTCGAGCACCCGGAAGCGGAGCACGAGGCTCAGGGTCACGAACCACAGCGCCAGCCCGATCGCGGGGATCTGCACGACCGGTGGGTCGGGCGCGGTGAGGCCGAAGTACTCCCGCGTCGCCGGCACGACGAGCACCACGGCGAACGCGACGAACAGGCCCAGGGCGAGCCAGGTCGGCCGGCGGTCGGCGCTCACCGGCCGCCACGCCGTGAAGACCCGGTGCGGGGGCTCGAGCAGCAGGATCAGCACGATCGCCGTGGTCGAGACGAACACCGACATCGCGGACTGGGCGCCGAGGGTCGCCGAGGCCTCGACGAAGTCGGCGTCGACGCCGTAGGTCAGGCCGGTGTACTGCTCGAACAGGCGGATCGCGTCGGGGAACGGCGTCCCGGTGAAGCCGTCGAGGATCTGGCGGTAGAGGTAGGCGTAGATCGCGGTGGCGAAGCCGGCGGTCAGCACACCGACCGGGATGACGAAGCGGGCCAGCGAGACCAGCAGGTCGTCGGCCGGCGGCTCCGGGCGCGCCCAGAGCGTCAGGAAGAAGGTCGGCACGCCGACGGTGAACAGCGTCAGCCCCACCTGCGTGGGCGTGTAGGGGAAGCCGAGCCCG
>JAQSWW010000072.1 GCA_029266415.1 Actinomycetospora sp.
GGGCACAGCGTCCTGCGCCTCAACACCGGCAACCCCGCACTGTTCGACTTCGAGGCGCCCGAGGAGATCGTCCAGGACATGATCCGGATGCTCCCGCAGGCGCACGGCTACACCGACTCCCGCGGGGTGCTGCCGGCGCGCCGCGCGGTGGCCCAGCGCTACCAGGCGCGCGGGCTCGACGTCGACGTCGACGAGGTGTTCCTCGGCAACGGCGTCTCCGAGCTGATCTCCATGGCCGTCCAGGCGCTCGTCGAGGACGGCGACGAGGTGCTCGTGCCGGCGCCGGACTACCCGCTGTGGACGGCGGTGGCGACGCTCGCCGGCGGACGCGCCGTGCACTACCGCTGCGACGAGCAGGCCGACTGGTTCCCCGACCTCGACGACGTCGCCGCGAAGATCACCGACCGCACCAAGGCGCTCGTGATCATCAACCCGAACAACCCCACCGGTGCGGTGTACTCGAAGGAGGTCCTCGAGGGCCTGCTCGACCTCGCCCGCCGGCACGGGCTGATGGTCATGGCCGACGAGATCTACGACCAGGTGCTCTACGACGACGCCGTGCACCACGACATCGCCTCGCTCGCCGAGGACCTCGTCGTGCTGACGTTCTGCGGGCTGTCGAAGACCCACCGCGTCGCGGGGTTCCGCTCCGGCTGGCTCGTGGTCACCGGCCCGCGCCAGCACGCCCGCGACTACCTCGAGGGCCTGGCGATGCTGGCCTCGATGCGCCTGTGCGCGAACACCCCCGCGCAGTACGCCATCCAGGCCGCGCTCGGCGGGCGGCAGACGATCCACGAGCTCACCGCGTCCGGCGGGCGCCTGCGCGAGCAGCGCGACACCGCGTGGAAGGCCCTCAACGCGATCCCCGGGGTCTCGTGCGTGCAGCCCCGCGGCGCGCTCTACGCCTTCCCGCGCCTGGACCCCGAGGTCTACCCGATCCGCGACGACGAGCGCTTCGTGCTCGACCTGTTGCGCGAGGAGAAGATCCAGGTCGTGCAGGGCACGGGCTTCAACTGGCCCACGCCCGACCACTTCCGCATCCTCACCCTCCCCCACGCCGCGACACTGGAGGACGCGATCGGGCGCATCGGGCGCTTCCTGGAGACCTACCGGCAGGACTGAGGAATGGGCGACGAGCTCCCGGTGCTCACCGGCACGCTGGTGCGCCTGCGGTCCTGGCGCGCGGACGACGCACCGGCGATCCACGCCGCGTGCCAGGACCCGGACATCCAGCGCTGGACGACGGTGCCGGTGCCGTACGGCCCCGCGGACGCCGAGGACTTCCTCTCGCGGCGGGTGCCCGAGGCCCGGGCACGCGGCGGGGCGGCGTTCGCGGTCGAGGACCTCGCCGACCGCTCGCTCGCGGGCAGCGCGGCCCTGCTGCAGCTCGTGGCGGGCGTCGGCGAGATCGGCTACTGGGTCGCCCCGTCCGCGCGGCGCCGCGGGCTCGGCGCGGACGCGCTGGCCACCCTCTCGTCGTGGGCGTTCGCGCACGCGGGCGCCCACCGTCTCGAGCTGCTCATCGAGCCCGGCAACCACGCCAGCCGGGCGCTCGCCGCCCGCGCCGGCTTCGTGGCGGAGGGCCTGCTGCGCGACCGTCTCGTGGTGCGCGGCGAACGCCGCGACGCGCTGCTGCACGCGCTCGTCGCGCCGTGACGCGACCGCGGAAGCAGGGACCGGAGTTATCCGGTCCCGTTGGTACCGGGTACGCAGGTCGACACGAGGAGGACGACCATGCTGGGCGACATCGCCGGCACCGCGCCCCTGCGCGAGGCCCTGGAGACCACCAACAGCCTCCTCGCGCAGGTCCTGGACGAGCTCAAGCGCGTCAACGCCGACGGCCTCGTCACCGTGGCGCAGGAACTGCGCGCCGTCCGCGACGCCCTACCGGTGGAGTCCACGCCCGCCGCCTGACCCGCTGGGCCCAGGGTTCGGCCTGGAGGTCGAGATCGAGTTCGAGGAGGACGGCGTCGTGCGCGGCGTCGCGTTCGCCCTGCCCGCCGGCGCCGTCGGGGGCATCGCGCTGCGGGAGGACCCGGCTCGTGCCGCGGGACTGGCCGGATTCGACCCCGTTGCGCTCCTGGTCCCCGAGCGCGAGCAGGTCGAGCAGTGGCGCCACCGCCTCGACGAGCTCGGCGAGCCCTACCGCGGTGTCGACACCGGCCACCACGGCGGCAAGGTGCTCGTCGGGCTCCGCGATCCCGACGGTCTGGAGATCCGTCTCTACGCCGACTGAACCGCCGCCGGGAGAAGCAGGAGTTTCGGCCGGTCCCCAGCGGACACCCGCATCGCGGCGCAGCATCGTGCGCCACGACGAAGGGACACCCTCGGTGACCGCACTCCTCTTCGGTTCCCTCAGCAGCGTCGCCGACACGTCCGAACTGCAGCGCGCCGCCTACAACGCGGCGTTCGCCGAGCACGGCCTGGACTGGCACTGGGACCGCGACGACTACCGCTCGCGGCTCGGGAAGGCCGGCGGCGAGACGCGCATCGCCGACGAGGCCGCCGCACGCGGCGAGGACGTCGACGCCGGCGCCGTCCACGCCACCAAGTCGCGCATCTTCCGGGAGAACCTGCGCAGCGATGCTCCGGTGCCCCGGCCCGGCGTGCTCGAGGCCCTGCAGGCTGCCCGCACCCACGGCTGGAAGACCGGCTTCGTCACCACGACCTCGCGCGAGAACGTGCTGGCCCTGCTCGGCGCGCTCGAGTCGTTCGTCGGGGCGAACGACTTCGACGTCATCGTGGCCTCCGACCAGGTCGGCACGCCCAAGCCCGATCCCGCGGCCTACGCCTACGCCCTGTCGACCCTGGGCGAGGACGCCTCCTCCGCCGTGGCCGTCGAGGACAACCCCGACGGCGTCCGCGCGGCCGCCGCGGCCGGCGTCTCCTGCATCGCGTTCCCGAACGAGAACACCGCCGACGAGGAGTTCGGCGAGGCCGCGCGCCGCGTCGACCGGCTGACCGTCGACGACCTCACCGCCCTCGGCGCCGCCTGACACGTCCCACCCAGCACACGCCGCCCCGGGCGGCGCGATGTCGCCTGCCCTCTCACCCGCATCCCCGTGAACAGACACGGACGGAGACCCCGCGCCCATGACCGTCGAGCCGACCCTCACCGCCACCGAGTCCGCCTTCCACGTCGAGGGCTATCAGAAGATCGACTACTCGCTGGTCCTCACCGACGGCGTCTTCGCGCCGGAGAACACCGGCCTCGCCGAGGCCTACCGCCCGTACGGACGCTGCCTGGCCGTGGTCGACGCGACGGTCGACGAGCTCCACGGCGACGCGATGCGGGCCTACTTCGCCCACCACGGCCTCGACCTCACCGTGTTCCGGGTCACCATCGACGAGGCCGACAAGACGATGCGCACCGCCGAGCGCATCGTCGACGCCTTCGGCGACTTCGGGCTGGTGCGCACCGAGCCGGTGCTCGTCGTCGGCGGCGGCCTGACCACCGACGTCGCCGGCTTCGCCTGCTCGATGTACCGCCGCGCCACCGACTACATCCGCATCCCGACCACCCTCATCGGACTGGTCGACGCGAGCGTCGCGATCAAGGTCGCGGTGAACCACGGGAAGTCCAAGAACCGCCTCGGCGCGTTCCACGCCTCCCGGCAGGTGTTCCTCGACTTCTCGTTCCTCGCCACCCTGCCCGTCGAGCAGGTCCGCAACGGCATGGCCGAGCTGGTCAAGATCGCCGTGGTGGGCAACGAGCGCATCTTCGCGCTGCTCGAGAAGTACGGCGAGGACCTGCTCGACACGGGCTTCGGCCACCGCGAGGGCCCCCCGGGGCTGCTCGACGTCACCCACCGGCTGACCTACGACGCCATCGAGACGATGCTGCGCCTGGAGGTCCCCAACCTCCAGGAGCTCGACCTCGACCGCGTCATCGCGTTCGGGCACACCTGGAGCCCGACCCTCGAGCTCTCCGGCGAGCAGCCCTTCTTCCACGGGCACGCGATCAGCATCGACATGGCGCTGTCGACCACGCTCGCGGCACGCCGCGGCTACATCACCCCGAGCGACCGCGACCGCGTCCTCGGGCTGATGAGCCGCCTCGGGCTCTCGCTCGACAGCCCGCTGCTCACCCCCGACGTCCTGCGCCGCGGCACCGAGGCGATCGTCCAGACGCGCGGCGGGCACCTGCGCGCGGCCGTGCCGCGACCCATCGGGACGTGCCACTTCGTCAACGACCTGGGGGCCGACGAGCTGGCCGAGACGCTGGACGGCCACCGCGCGATCTGCCGCGGCCTCGCGCGCGAGGGTCTCGGCGTCGACGCGTTCCGCCGATGAACGCGCCACCGACCGCGCGCCCGGTCACCCCGCTGGGCATCCTCTCCGCCACCCTCGACCGGGTCGCGGCGGGGATCGAGGGGCTGGCGGGCGTCCCCGACGAGGTCCGCG
This sequence comes from Actinomycetospora sp., assembly GCA_029266415.1. Taxonomy (GTDB): domain Bacteria; phylum Actinomycetota; class Actinomycetes; order Mycobacteriales; family Pseudonocardiaceae; genus Actinomycetospora. Next base: position 4,405 of record JAQSWW010000072.1, read on the forward strand.
ACGACCTGCGGCGGGCGCGCGAGCTCGCCGGCGGGCTCGATCCCTACCTGGAGCGCTGCACCACGCCCGAGTCGCCCGCGCTCGCCCGCCTCGCGGCGCGGACCCGGGAGCACGACTGGACCCGCCGCGACCCGGACGCGGTGTTCCTCGAGCAGGAGATGCTCTCCGGGCACGTCGAGGGCCAGGCGCTGAAGATGCTGGTGGGCGCCACCCGGGCGCGGCGGGTGCTCGAGATCGGGCTGTTCACCGGCTACTCGGCGCTCGCCATGGCCGAGGCGTTGCCCGTCGACGGCCGGCTCGTGGCCTGCGAGCTCGACGCCGAGGTCGCCGACCTCGCACGCCGGGCCTTCGCCGACTCCCCCGCCGGCGGGCGCATCACCGTCGAGGTCGGCCCGGCCGCGGACACCCTCGCCGCACTCGCGGCGGCGGGCGAGGAGTTCGACCTCGTCTTCGTCGACGCCGACAAGGCCGGCTACGCCGCCTACGTGACGACCCTCCTCGACACCGGCCTGCTCGCCCCGCACGGGCTGATCGCCGTCGACAACACCCTCCTGCAGGGCGGGCCGTGGCTCTCCGACGCGCCCACGGTCCACGCCGCGGCGATCGCCGCGTTCAACGACGCCGTCGCCGGCGACCCGCGCGTCGAGCAGGTGCTCCTGCCGCTGCGCGACGGCCTGACCCTGATCCGCCGCAGCGGCTGAGGAGCCCGACAGTGCAGACCACCGCCTTCGACCCGATCGGTGTCGAGGTCTCCGACCTCGACCTCACCACCGTCGACGACGAGCAGGTCGCCGCACTCCGCGGCCTCCTGGCCGATCGCGGCGTCGTCGTCGTCCCGGGACAGGACGGGCTCGACGACGACGGCTTCGCCGCGTTCCTGCGCCGCTTCGGCGACCTCACCTTCACCGTCGGCGAGACGCCGGTGCCCGGCCGGGACGACCTCAACGTCGTCTCGAACGTCGGGCGCACGACGCCGCCGCGCAGCGTCTTCCACGTCGACACGAGCTACGTCGCGAACCCCCCGGCCTACACCGCCCTGCGCGCCGTGCGGATCCCGTCCCGCGGGGGCGAGACGCTGTTCACCGACCAGTACCGGGCCTACGAGACGCTGCCCGCGGACGTCCGCGTGCACCTCGCGGGCCGCACGATCACCCACGTCGTGAGCGGGCTGCGCCCGGAGGACGCCGGCCCGGAGACCAGCGCCGAGCACCCGGTGTTCCGCCGCCACCCGGTGTCGGGGCGGACCTCGCTCTACCTCTCGACGCCCGAGCGCTGCGTGGCGATCAGCGGGATGGACCGGGGTGCCTCCCGCCAGACCATCGGCTACCTCTACGAGCACTCGACGGCCGAGGAGAACACCTTCCGCCACGCCTGGTCGCCGGGCGACGTCGTGATGTGGGACAACGGGTGCGTCCTGCACCGCGCCGACCACGGCGACGTGGCCGGCGACCGTGTGATGCACCGCGGGATGGTCGCGGCGTCGTGAGCGTCCGGCAGGTCGTCGCGCACGCCCCGAAGACCCTCGGGGCGCTGGCCCTGCTGACGGTGCCGCTGCCGGTGACGCTCGCGGTGACCGCGGCCGCCCTGGTCCGCTCGCGGCTGGTCCCGCCGAGGCGCGCGGAGGCCGACGAACCGCGCACGGTGCTCGTCAGCGGCGGGAAGATGACCAAGGCGCTGACCCTGGCGCGCGCGTTCCACGCCGCGGGGCACCGCGTCGTGATGGTCGAATCGGCTCGCTACCGGCTCACCGGGCACCGGTTCTCCCGCGCGGTCGACGCCTTCCACGTGGTGCCGGAGCCCGGGGCGCCCGGCTACGTCGAGGCGCTGCGGGACGTGGTCGTCGCCGAGGGCGTCGACGTGTGGGTGCCCGTCTGCAGCCCCGCGGCGAGCCGGTACGACGCGCAGGCCAAGCGGGTGCTCGCCGAGTTCTGCGAGGTGCTGCACCCCGACCCCCAGGTGCTCGGCGTCCTCGACGACAAGGACCGGTTCGCCGAGGCCGCGGACACCCTCGGCCTGCCCGTCCCCGAGACCCACCGGGTGGTGGCCCCGGCGCAGGTCGAGGCGTTCGACTTCGCCGCCCGCCCCGGGCCGTGGATCCTCAAGAGCGTCCCCTACGACCCGGTCGCGCGGCTCGACCTCACGACGCTGCCCCGGCCCACGGCGTCCCAGACCGCGGAGCTCGTCCGGGCGAAGCCGATGTCGGACGAGGCGCCCTGGATCCTCCAGGAGTTCACGCCCGGCCGGGAGTACTGCACGCACAGCACCGTGCGCGACGGCCGCGTGCAGGTGTGGGCGTGCTGCGAGTCGTCGGCGTTCCAGCTCAACTACGCGATGGTCGACAAGCCGGCGATCGAGGAGTGGGTGCGCCGCTTCGTCGGCGCCCTGCGCGTCACCGGGCAGGTGTCGTTCGACTTCATCGAGACCATCGACGGACGCCTCGTCGCCCTCGAGTGCAACCCGCGGACGCACTCGGCGATCACGATGTTCCACCGCGACGCGGTGGCCCTGGCCCGGGCCTACCTCGAGAACCGCGACGGGCCGCCCCTGACCCCGAGCGCGGGCAGCCGCCCGACCCACTGGATCTACCACGAGCTGTGGCGGATGGTGTCCCGCCCGTCGACCATCCGCGAGCGCGTCGCGGTCGTCCGCCGCGGGACCGACGCCGTGTTCGACCGCGACGACCCGCTGCCGTTCCTGCTGCTGCACCACCTGCAGATCCCGTCGCTGCTGCTGCGCAACCTCGTCGCCGGCCGGCCGTGGATCCGCGTCGACGTCAACATCGGCAAGCTCGTCGAGCCGGCGGGGGACTGACGTGGCCCTGCGCGTGCTGCACCTCGCCGGCTCCGCCGTGAGCGACTTCCACGCCGACCTCTCGCTGACCTACGCCCGCGGCTGCCTCGCCGCCACCGCCGACCCCGCGCACTACGACCCGGTGCCCGGGTACGTCTCGCCCGACGGGCGGTGGCGCTTCCCCGCGTCGTTCGACGCCGACGCGATCGCCGGCGCCACCCCGCTCGCGCCCGCGGACGCCCTGGCCCACCTCGGCCGGCTCGGCCTCGACGTGGTGCTCCCGCAGATGTTCTGCCTGCCCGGCATGACGTCCTACCGCACGATGTTCGACGTCCTCGGCATCCCGGTGGTCGGCAACACCGGCGAGGTCATGGCGATCGGTGCGCGCAAGGCCGTGGCGAAGGCGATGGTCGGCGCCGCGGGGGTGGACGTCCCCGCCGGCGAGGTCCTGCGCCGCGGCGAGCGCCCGACGATCACCCCGCCCGCGGTGGTCAAGCCGGAGGACGCCGACAACTCCCTCGGCGTGACCCTCGTACGGGAGCCCGCGGGGTTCGACGCGGCGCTCGACGCGGGGTTCGCCCACGCCGACCGCGTGATCGTCGAGGAGTACGTCCCGCTCGGGCGGGAGGTGCGCTGCGGGCTCGTCGAGCGCCGTGGCGCGTCCGGGGTCGAGCTCGTGGGCCTGCCGCTCGAGGAGTACCTCCTGGACGCGGAGACCCGCCCGGTGCGCGGGTACGCCGACAAGCTCGCCCGCGACGGCACCGGGCTGCGCCTGGTGGCCAAGGAGAACCCGGACGTCGTGATCGTCGACGCCGACGACCCGCTGACCGCCCGCGTGTGGGAGGTGGCGCGCCGCTGCCACGTGGCGCTCGGCTGCCGGGACTACTCGCTGTTCGACCTGCGGATCGACCCGGCCGGCCGCCCGGTGTTCCTCGAGGCCAGCCTCTACTGCTCGTTCTCGCCCGCGAGCGTGCTGGCCGTGATGGCCCGCGCCGGCGGCATCGCCCTGGACGAGCTGCTCGCCTCCGCGATCGCGCACGCCCGGGAACGCTCTTGACGTCTCGGCCCGCGGCGAGTGGGTACACCGGCCCGGTCGGTGGGCTCCGGGAGCACGATCGGTCCGTCCGGAGTTGCAAAGGTCAGGCAACAGCATCACTCTGGCCACCCACCGGCGTTCGCAGCAGCCGACCCGGAGGAGAACCGGATGGCGGAGTACACCCTCCCCGACCTGCCCTACGACTACGGTGCCCTCGAGCCGCACATCTCGGGCAAGATCATGGAGCTGCACCACGACAAGCACCACAACACCTACGTCACCGGGCTGAACGCCGCGATCGACGCCCTCGCGGAGGCCCGCGAGCAGGACACGATCGGCACCACGGCGCTGCTGTGGGAGAAGAACCTCGCCTTCAACTACGGCGGGCACATCAACCACTCGGTGTTCTGGGTGAACCTCAGCCCGGACGGCGGCGACAAGCCCGAGGGCGAGCTCGCGTCGGCGATCGACCGCGACTTCGGCTCGTTCGACCTGTTCCAGAAGCACTTCACCGCCGTGGCGACGAGCATCCAGGGCTCGGGCTGGGCGATCCTCGGCGTCGACACGCTGACCGGGAAGCTGCGCATCTTCCAGCTCTACGACCAGCAGGCCAACGTGCCGCTGGGCATCGTCCCGGTGGTCATGCTCGACATGTGGGAGCACGCCTTCTACCTGGACTACCAGAACGTGAAGCCGGACTACGTGAAGGCCTGGTGGAACGTCGTGAACTGGGCCGACGCGGCGCAGCGCTACCAGCACGCGCAGGGGACCACGATCGCCTGACCCACCCCGATCTCGCGCGGTGATCGTTCCGACAAGCGTCCGCCGCGCGGCGCGCGCCGACCCCCCGTGCCCCCGGGCCGGGGGGTCGTCGTGTGCCTGCGGCACGTGAGCCTCGGTGCTCCAGCACCACGAACTGCTCACGCGCCCGCCAGGGCACCCAGCAGCTCCGCGCGGATCTCCGGGCGGCCGGCGGCGACGAGGGTGAACGCCGCCTCGCGCGCCAGGCGCTGGGCGGGGTGGCGGCCGGCGAGCGCGCGGCTGCCCACGGCGACGGTCAGCGTCGCGGCCGCGCGCACCGCGAGCATCGAGGCCGAGGCCCGGGCCGCGGGCATCGCGGCCGGGTCACCGAGCGCCGCGTCCAGCCCCGCGCGGGCCGCGTCGACGGCCCGGTCCAGGGCCGCGGCCGGCTCCGGCTCGCCGGCCTCGTCGACCATCGCGGCGCAGCGCCCGGCGACGCCGAGGGCGAGGCAGCCGTTGATCCGCGCGCTGCCGAGCATGCCGGCGAGGAACTCCGCGCGACTGCGCACCGCGACCACCGCGTCCCCGGGGACGCGCCAGCCGTCGACGTCGAGGCGCACCGTGCGGCTGCCGTTCGCGGCGGCGAGGTCGAGGGGGTGCACGGTCACGCCCTCGGCGGCGCGCGCGGGCACGAGCAGCGCGACCACGCGCGCGTCGTCGTCGTCGGCGTCGGCCGTGGCCGCGTCGCGGGCGGAGACCTGGAGCAGGTCGACGAGGCCCCAGCCGGTGACCAGCGGTGCGACGCCGTCGAGGCGCCAGCCGCCGTCGACCTCGGTGGCCCAGAGCTTCGGCGGCTGCGGGATCGCGCCGGCGAACGCGACGCCGCAGCGGGTGCGCCCGGCGACCGCGTCGGCGAGGTGGCGCTCGCGCAGCGCGGTGTTCGCGGTGTCGGCCAGCCCGCGCACGGTGCCGTGGTGCTGCATCCACGTGAACGTGGTGGTCAGGCACGCGCCGGCGAGGGTCTCGACGACGGCGAGGAACTCGTCGAAGCCGAGGTCCGGGCCGTCGGCCTCGGGCGGGGCGGCGAGGCCGTAGAGGCCGGCGTCGGCCAGCGCGCGGAAGTGCGACTCCGGGATCGTGGCCGTCGCGTCGACCTCGTCCGCGGCCGGCGCCAGCACGTCGTCGGCCAGCTCGCGCGCCCGGTCCACCACGTCGCCCATGACCCGCGAGGCTAGCTCCGAGGCGTGCGGGGAACCCTTCGGCGCAGCCGGCCCGACGGAGGACCCCATGACCCACACCCCCGAGGACCTCGCCAGCATCGGCGACACCGCGGCACCCGAACGGGTGGTGCTGGACGCGCTCGCCGAGTGCGAGCAGGTCAGCACCGCGTGCACGGTCGCCATGGCCGCGATCGGCGGGATGGCGGGCGAGATCCGCCGCGCCCTGGACTGCGCCGACGTCTGCGCCGCCGCGCACCGCGTGCTCGCCCGCGGCGAGGGAGGCGACCCCGTCACCCTGACCGGTGTGCTCGACGCCGCCGTGCAGGCGTGCGACGCCAGCGCCGCGGCGTGCGGCGCGCACGCCGACCACCACGAGCACTGCCGTCGGCACGCCGAGTCGGCCTCGGCGTGCGCCGACGCGGTCCGCGCGCTGCGGGCGACGCTGTAGCCCGCCACCTGCGAGGACGTCCTCGGGGCGGGGGCGCGCGGCTACGCTGCGCGCATGTCCGGTCCCGACGCCCCGCACTCGGCGGCCGTCGACGATTACCTGAAGGCCATCTACGCCTCCGCCGAGCGCGGCGAGGGCCCGGCGTCGACCACGGGGCTGGCCCGACGCCTCGGCGTCGGCGCCTCGTCGGTGTCGGGCATGGTCAAGCGCCTCACCGACCAGGGCCTCGTGGAGCACCGGCGCTACGGCGGCATCCGCCTCACCGCCGAGGGCACGCTGGCCGCGCTGGCGGTGCTGCGCCGCCACCGGTTGCTCGAGACCTACCTCGTCAGCGAGCTGGGCTACGGCTGGGACGAGGTGCACGTCGAGGCCGAGGTGCTCGAGCACCACGTGTCCCAGCGGCTGCTCGACCGCATGGACGCCCGCCTCGGGCACCCGCGCTTCGACCCGCACGGCGACCCCATCCCGGCGCCGGACGGCACGGTCGCGCCCTTCGAGGGTCGGCGGGTCTCCACCCTCGACCCCGGCGACCGGGGGCGGCTGATCCGCGTCGACGACACCGACCCCGCGATGCTCGCCTGGCTGCGCGAGCAGGGCCTCGAGCTCGGCATCGCCCTGGAGCTCGTCGCCCGGCGCCCGTTCGGCGGGCCGTTCCTGGTGCGCGCCGAGGACGCGCTGGGTACCCGCGACCACGATCTCGGACCGGAGTTGGCCGAGGCCCTCTGGGTCGATCAGGTGGCGCCGGGGCTGGTCCCCCGGGAGACGGGGACGTAGCATCCTGACAGAGAGTTCGGCCGGACGAACTCTCGGGTACCGCAGCGGCGAAACCGGTTCCGGGTGGAGGTGCCATGACGCTCGACGAGCTGCCCCGCGGCGACCGCGCCGTGGTCACCGCCCTCGACATCCGCGGCGGCGCGCGGCGTCGCCTCATGGACCTCGGCCTGCTGCCCGGCAGCGCCGTGCACGCCGAGATGACCAGCCCGCTCGGTGACCCCACGGCCTACGAGATCCGCGGGGCGCTGGTCGTCCTGCGCCGCGAGCAGGCGCGCGCGGTGCACGTCGAGCCCGAGGGTCGCTGACCCGTGGCGACGCCGCTCCCGACGCCCGGGGTCGGCCGCACTCCCGAGCCTCCTGACGCCGGCGGCGCCTGCGCGTCCTGCGCGCTCGCCCCGGAGGCCACGCGCCTGGCCCGCCTCGGTCTCGACCCCGGCCGCTACTCCCACGTCGTCGCCCTCGCCGGCAACCCGAACACGGGCAAGAGCACCGTGTTCAACGCGCTGACCGGTCTGCGCCAGCACGTCGGCAACTGGGCGGGCAAGACCGTCGCCCGCGCCGAGGGGGGCTTCTCCTACGGCGGCGTCGGCTACCGCATCGTCGACCTGCCCGGCACCTACTCGCTGCTGTCGGCCAGCGCCGACGAGGACGTCGCCCGCGACGTGCTGCTCTTCGGGCGCCCCGACGTCACCGTGGTCGTGGTCGACGCGACGCGCCTCGAGCGCAACCTGCCCCTGGTACTCCAGGTCCGCCAGATCACCGGGCGCGTGGTGGTAGCGCTCAACCTCGTCGACGAGGCCCGCCGCCACGGCATCACGGTCGACGTGCGCCACCTCGCCCGCGAGCTCGGGGTGCCCGTCGTCGCCACGGCCGCGCGGCGCGGTGAGGGCCTGCCCGACCTCCTCGCGGCGATCGAGCAGGTCGCCACCACCGACGACCCGCCCGCGCCGCTGCGCCTCGTGCACCACGACCCGGAGCTCGAGCGGGCGGTCGCGACGCTCGCCGACCAGGTCGCGGCCCGCTTCCCGTCCCTGCCCAACACGCGATGGGTCGCGCTGCGCCTGCTCGAGGGCGACCCGGGCATCGAGGCCGCGGTGCGCGACGGGTCGCTGGGTGACCAGGCGGCCCCGACGGTGGGGGCGGCGGGATGAGCACGGACCTCCTCGAGGAGGCCGCCCGGCTGCGGCGCGGGCTCCCCGACGACGTCGGCGACCGGATCGTCGAGTCGCTCTACACCGACGCGACGCGGCTGGCCGAGACCAGCGTCGACCGTGACGGCGCCGCATCCCGGCTGACCGTCGACCGCGCGCTCGACCGCGTGCTCACCCACCGGGTGTGGGGCTTCGTGGCGATGGGCGTGCTGTTCTTCGCCGTCTTCTGGTTCACGATCGCCGGCGCGGCGGTGCCGTCGGACCTGCTCTACGTGCTGCTCGTCGAGAACGGGCACGCCTGGCTGCTCGACGGGTTCGCCGCCGTCGGTGCGCCGTGGTGGGTCACCGGGCTGCTGGTCGACGGCGTCTACCTCGCCACCGCGTGGGTGATCGCGGTGATGCTGCCGCCGATGGCGATCTTCTTCCCGCTGTTCACGCTGCTCGAGGACTTCGGCTACCTGCCGCGCGTGGCGTTCAACCTCGACCGCCTGTTCGCCCGCGCCGGGGCGCACGGCAAGCAGTCGCTGACGATGATGATGGGCTACGGCTGCAACGCCGCGGGCGTCACCGCGACGCGCATCATCGACAGCCGCCGCGAGCGGCTGATCGCCGTCATCACGAACAACTTCAGCATCTGCAACGGCCGCTGGCCGACGCTGATCCTCATGGGGACGATCTTCGTCGGCGCCGTCGTGCCGCCGGCGCTGGCCGGGTTCGTGGCCGCGGGTGCCGTCGTCGCGGTGGTGATCCTCGGGATCGGGGTGACGCTCGCGGTGTCGTGGGCACTCTCGCGCACCGTCCTGCGCGGCGAGAGCTCGGTGTACTCGCTCGAGCTCCCGCCCTACCGCCCGCCGCGCATCCTGCGCACGCTCTGGACCAGCATCATCGACCGCACGCTCAAGGTCCTGCGCCGGGCCGTCGTGATGGCGGCGCCGGCCGGCGCGGTCATCTGGCTCGTCGGCAACGTCCACCTGGGCGACGCGAGCGTCGCCGCGCACCTCGTCACCGCGCTCGGCCCGATCGGCTGGGTGATGGGCCTCAACGGCGTCATCCTGCTCGCCTACCTCGTCGCGGTGCCGGCCAACGAGATCATCATCCCGACGATCGTCATGCTGACGCTGACCCTCGGCGCGCCCGCCGCCGGCGCGGCGCCGGGTGTGATGCTCGAGCTGGGCGACGACGCGCAGATCGGCACCGTGCTCGTCACCACGGGCGGCTGGACGCTGCTGACCGCCGTCAACCTCATGATCTTCACGCTGCTCCACCACCCGTGCAGCACCACCGTGCTCACCATCTGGCACGAGACCCGCAGCGTGCGCTGGACGGCCGTGGCCACCCTGCTGCCCCTCGCCCTGGGGTTCGTCGTCTGCGCCTCGGTGGCCGGCGTGGTCCGCGCGTTGGGCTGACGCCTCGTGCGTGCTCGTCCGTGCTGGGGCACGGACGAGCACGCACAGGTCCGCGAGGGCCGACACGACGACGGCCCCGCTCCTCGTCGTGGAGCGGGGCCGTCGTCCGTCGGGCGGGTGTGAGCGCTATCCCGTGCCCCAGCACGGACAAGCGCTCACGAGGCGGCAGCCACGGTGGGCTCCGTGCGGGCCAGGCGGCGCTCGACCAGCGCGCCGAACACCAGCCCCAGCACGCCCCACAGCAGCGCCTGCGCGCTGATGGACGCGACGCGGAAGGCGTAGAGCACGTCGGCGTCGAAGCCGGGGAACACGATGGTGCCGGCCGGGTCGCGCAGGGGCAGCGGCGTCTCGGCCACCCGCGGGCCACCCGCCGCGGCGTTGATCGTCAGCTCGCCGAGGCCCGGCAGCACCGCCATGAGGACCGCGGCGAGGGCGACGTACGTGGCGCCGCCGATCAGCGCCGCGTTCCACGTCCCGACGCGCGCCCGCACGGCCCGGGCCACGACCACCGCGACCGCCAGCGCGACCAGCGAGCCGATGACCATCGCCAGGTACAGCGCGGTGCGGTCGCCGATCGTCTCGTCGGCGCCCACCGCGGGCGGGCTCGCCGGGTACTTCACGAACGGCGTGGCGTAGAGCGTCAGGAACCCGGCGCCGGCGACGAGCAGCGCCAGCACCCGCGGGCGCAGCGCCACGCGGCCGTGCAGCAGCGTGTACGCGACGGCGAAGAGCAGGCCCAGCGCGATCCCGATGCCCACCATGCCGATCCCGAGGCCGAGCGTGGCCTGCACGCCGCGGGAGACGACCTCCTCCTCGGCACCACCGACCGGGGCCGCGCCGGCCGCGACGGCCAGCGCCTCCTCGGCCGCGCCGCGGCCCTCCTCGTAGGCGATCGCGGCCTCGATCTGCGGCTCGGCGAACACCAGCGAGAACAGCCAGGCGACGACGCCCGCCACCGCCCCGGCCAGCACGCCCCGCAGCACGAACGAGCGTGCCTCCATCTCGCGGACCTCTCCCCCGCTCAGTGGCAGGGGAAGCCGAGGAAGTGGCGCGCGTCGTGCACGAGCTCGTGCACGTCCGAGGTGTCGCCGAAGACGGAGAGCGCGCCCTGGTCGATGCCGATGAAGTAGTAGAGGACCAGCCCGACGATCACGGCGCTGAGCAGCCACGGCAGCGTCTCCGACGCCGGGACGGCGGTGGCCTTCGCGCGGGTAACGGCACCGGCAGTGGTCACGGGCACTCTCCTGATCTCCGACGCACGACGAACGCGCCGTCCCCACGGGCGGCGACCAGGTGCGACGCTAGGGGCCGACGATCACGTCGTCAACACCTCAGCACCTGGTGAGGTGTGTGCCCTGACCAGGGCGATCTACGCGCCGCGACGGAGGTCACCGTGCGTCTGCACCTGCTCGCCCCCGCCGCGACCGCCGCCTCCCGGCAGGCCCGCTTCCCCGCCGACGAGCCGCTCGACGACGGCGGGCGGCGCGCCGCGTCGGCGGTGTCGCTCGCCGCGCCCGACCACCTGTGGTGCGCCCCGGCCCGGCGCTGCCGGGACACCGTCGCGCTGGTGCTGCCCGGGCGCACGGTCGACGGCGACGCGCCGGGCGGGCCCGCGCCCGGGGCGTGGGCCGGGCGGACGCCGGGGGAGCTCGCCGCCGAGGACCCCGCCGCGCTGCAGGCCTGGATGACCGACCCCGACGGCGCACCGCCCGGGGGCGAGTCGCTCGCGGCGTTGCTGGACCGCGTCGGTGGTTGGATGGACGGGCTGGACGCCGACGACGACCGGGGCGTGGCGCTGGCCGTCGTCGACCCGCCCGTCGTCCGCGCCGCCGTCGCCCACGCCCTGGGTGCCGGACCGACGGGCCTGTGGCGCGTCGACGTGGCGCCCCTGACCCTGGCGGTGCTCACGGGGCGCGCCGGGCGCTGGAACCTGCGCGCGCTCGGGGCCGCGTCCGGTTGAGCCCCACCGTTCGAGTCGCGGCGGGGCGAGCCAGCCACCACACTGACGCGGTGTGAGCGCTGTCACCCCGTCCCCGGACGACGGGCGTCTCGCGACGACCCTCGGCGAGGCGGCGGAGTCGGGCCTCGACGACACGGTCACCGTGCTGCTGCACGTCAGGCCCCCGCCGGGCTACGACGAGATCGACTTCGCCTTCTGGCGCGCCTGCCGCGGCGGGCACGTCGGGTCCGCGCAGATCCTCTTCCGGCACGGGGCCCAGCTGAACCGCTGCCCGCCGTGGGCCGAGCAGACCCCCCTCGACGCGGCCGTCGCGGCGGGCGCCGACGAGCTGGCCCACTGGCTGCGCACCCTGGGCGGGTCCACCGCCGCCGGCCTGCGGTACTGACGCCCTACCGCCGCCGCACCAGGTAGGTGTCCATGATCCAGCCCTTGCGCTCCCGGTGCTCGCGGCGCGCGGCGAGGATCTCCTCGCGCACGTCGCCCACCCGCCCGGCGACCAGCACCTCGTCGGGCGTGCCGACGTAGGCGCCCCAGTAGACCTCGGCGTCGTCGTCGAGGTGCGCGAGCCCGTGGTCGCGCGAGCCGTCGAGCATGACCACGAGGTCGGCCTCGCCGGAGTCGACGCTGTCGTCGAGGACGCGGCGCGCGGGGGTGATCGTCGCGGCGCGGGCGGTGCGCGTGAGCGTCGTGCGGTGCGCGGCGGCGAGCACCGAGGGCGCGCCGATGCCCGGCACCACGCGCCAATCCAGCGCGACGCGGCCGCGGGCGTCGAGGCGGTGGAGCATCTCGACGGTGCCGTCGTAGATCCCCGGGTCGCCCCACACCAGCAGGGCGCACGAGCCGCCCTCGGGTACGTCGTCGAGCAGGGTCTGTTCGTAGAGCGCGGCGCGCTCGTCGCGCCAGCGCTCGGTGGCGCCCTCGTAGTCGGCGGACGCCCGGTCGCGCACGGCGTCGTCCCGCTCGACCACCCGGGCCTGCGGGGCGAAGCGCGCGACGATGCCGGCGCGGATGCCGGTGAGCTCGTCCGCCGGGCCCGGCTTGTGCAGCAGGACCACCACGTCCACCCCGCCGAGGGCCTCGACCGCGTCGAGGGTCAGCTGACCCGGCTCGCCCAACCCGATCCCGACCACCAGCACCGTGCGCACCCGCGCACGCTCTCACGCCGGGCAGACTGCGGCCCGTGCGCGCCACGTGGTCGTTCGAGCGGTCGTCGGTGGTGGCCGCGACCCCCGACGTCGTGTGGCGGCGGGTGGTGACCCCGGCGGGCATCGACGACGAGATGCGGCCGTGGCTGTCGATGACGATGCCGCGGGACGACCTCGCGGTCGACACCGTGCGCCTCGGCGAGCCCGTGGGACGCGCCTGGCTGCGGCTGTTCGGCCTCGTGCCGTTCGACTTCGACGACCTCGTGGTCATCGAGCTGGAGCCGGGCCGGCGCTTCCTCGAGGAGTCCTCGATGGCCAGCATGCGGCGCTGGGTCCACGAGCGGACGGTCGCGGCCGCGCCGCCGTGCGGGACGGCGGTCACCGACCGCGTCACGTTCACCCCGCGCATGCCGCTGGTGGTGCTCGGCCCGCTGCTGCGGCGCGTGATCAGTGCCTTCTTCGCCCACCGGCACCGCCGGCTGCGGCGGCACTTCGGCTGAGATCCGGGTTCACGGTGTCGCGGGCTCGGGCGCCACGTCGACGGTCACCGGGATCGTCACGATCCGCCAGTCGCGCTGCACCTGGATCCAGAGCGCGTGGCGTCCGTCGCGGGCGAAGGTGTGGTCGAACGCGACCTGCGGGCCGTAGGTGCCGGCCGGCCCGGGCGGGGTCGTGTCGTGCCCGTGGCCGAACGCCGACGCGGGGTCGGTCGGGTCGGGACCCCCGCCGACGCCGGGGCCGAGCAGCACGAGGTGCGCGCCCATGCCCAGCCAGCCCTGCAGGTCGGTGACGGGCGCGCCGGCCTGCGTGAACGTCACCGACACCCGGGTCGGGCGGCCCGCGACGGCGTCGGGGACGGCGACGACGGCGCGCATCCCGGCGACCTCCCGCACGCCCGGCCCCGGGGCCGGCACCGCGGCGGGCGCGGGTCCCGCCACCGCGAACGCGGTGCGCGCCACCTGGTGGCCGCCGCCGGTGCGCTCCATCTCGGCGAACACGCCGAAGCGCCCGCCCGTCGGCGGCACGAGGCGCACGACGTAGCGCCCGGGCGCGGTGCGCACGGGGTGGACGTGGGTGAGCTCGCCGGTCGGCCCGACGACCGCGAGGTGGATGAGGGCCTCGTCGTGGATCGTCAGGTCGTCCACCACGGCACCGGTGGACCCGTCGGTGAGGTCGAGGACGAGATCGGTCGGGACGCCGGCGCGGGCGTCGGGTGCGGTGCGCGCGGTGACGCCCACGGCGCCGGCGGCCGGGGTCATCGCGGGCATCGGTGCCGCCGCCGGCATCGGGGCCCCGCCGTGGCCCGCGTGCCCGGTCGGGGCGCTGACGGCAGCGGCGGCGGGCGCCGGTGTCGGCGGGTCCGCGGTGGTCGCGGCGGTGACGGCCACGGTCACCGCGACCAGCGCCACGGCCCCCAGACCCACCGCGAGGCGCGGCCGGGCGCGCACCGCCGGGGCCAGCGCCGCGATCAGCGCCACGACGCCGAGCACCG
>JAQSWW010000073.1 GCA_029266415.1 Actinomycetospora sp.
TGCGCCAGCTCGCCGAGCGCCTGCGGGCCGTGGGACCCGGCCGCGAGGAGGACGACGTCCTCGACCGGTCGTGGCAGGTCAAGCTCCTCGACGACCGCGAGGAGCACACGCTCGACGGCCTCGTGCGCCGCCTGCGCCCCGCGCGGGAGAAGGGCATCTCGCCCGACCGGCAGTTCGCGATCTTCAACAACGCGCAGGACCACCTGCTGCGCGCCGCCCGCAGCCACCTCGACGGCCTCGTGCTCGACGCGTTCGTCCGCGGCATCGACGCCGCGGTCGACCCGTCGGCGCGGGCGCTGCTGAGCAAGGTCTGCGACCTGTTCGCGCTGTCGCTCATCGAGGAGGACAAGGGCTGGTTCCTCGAGCACGGTCGCATCTCCGGCGCGCGTGCGAAGACGGTGACCGCCGAGGTCAACCGCCTGTGCCAGGAGCTGCGGCCCCACGCCCGCGCGCTCGTGGACGCCTTCGGCATCCCGGAGCAGTGGATCGGCGCGCCCATCGCGACGGGCGCCGAGGACCGTCGCCAGGACGAGGCCCGTGCCCACGCGGCCTCGCTGCACTGAGACCGATCCGATGCCGTCCGTCGTCCTCTCGCGCGACACCATCCGTGGACTCCGACGGGAACGGGTACGGGTGGCACGATGACCCCCCGGCCGTCGGCCGGAGCAACGAGGGCGCGAGAGGACGACGACGTGAGCACTCCGGGCGAGGGCTACGGCCAGCAATACCCGCCGGGTCAGGGGCAGCAGTACGGCGAGCCGGCCTACGGCGGCTCGGGCACGAACCCGCCCGGCTGGGGTCAGCCGGCCCAGCCGGTCAAGCCGCGCAACGGGATGGGCGTCGCCGCCCTGGTGTTCGGCATCCTCGCGCTGCTGACCTGCTGGTGGCTTCCGGTCGGCGGCGGGATCCTCGCGATCGTCGCGATCATCCTCGGCATCGTCGGCCGAGGGCGCGCGAACCGCATGGAGGCGACCAACAAGGGCATGGCCACGACGGGCATGGTCCTGGGGATCCTGACGCTGATCATCAACATCATCCTCAGCATCGCGCTCTTCCTGTTCGGCCTGGCCTTCATCAACCTCGGCGGCGGTGCGTCGATCCAGCAGTTCCAGCAGTGCCTCGCGAACGCGGGCAACCAGCCGAACCCGGCCGCGGTCCAGCAGGCCGCCGACCAGTGCGCGCAGCAGTTCGGTCAGCAGCTGCCCGGCGGCGCCACCCAGCCCGGCGAGCCCGAGGGCGGCTGACGCCCCCCGTCGACGACGACGGCCCCCGCACCCGATGGGGTGCGGGGGCCGTTCGCGTGCGTGGGGTGTCCGGACCGGGCGATGAGCCGCCTCGCGGCGCGTGGCACACCAGGGCTTCAGCCGAACGATCGTCCCTGGAGGCCGTTGTGAATTGAGACCCGGGGGCACATGGCGCCCGGCCCGGACACCCCATTGAACCCCATGCCGACGCGGTCTGTTCCCGGGGTCCGTCGATCGGTCAGCGGGGGAGGACGGCGAGGGCGTCGGTCACGGGACGCAGCGGGTCGGCCGACGGAAGAACCGGCCGTTGACGGCCGCGAGGGCGCCCGCGCGTCCGGCGAGCTCCGGCACCGTGGCGACGCCGGCCACGACCGGCGGGGTCAGCAGCTCGAGGCGCACCGCGGGCGAGGCGAGGTCGACCTCGACCACGTCACCGCGGATCGGCCCGCCCCGCGGGTCGGGCAGGGTCGTCGTGAACTCGCGGTACGTCGTCCCGGGCAGGTCGGGGGCGGCGCGGGGGACGAGGAGCGCGTCGAGCACCCGGCCGTCCGGGGGCGGCGCGGGCGGGCCGACGCCCAGGGTCGGGGCCGCGGCCGCGAGAAGCGCCAGGGTGCGGGCCCACCGGACGGCTGGCGGACACGCAGGCCTCCCGGGGCGTCGGCGGGCCCGCGCGGGGAGCCCGGCCCGCGACCCTGGACCGGCCCGCCGGCCCGGGGCGGCCCCGACACACCCGGGCCGCACGACACCGCCCGGTCGGGGGCCGGCCGCCGGGGAATCCGACAACCCGGTCGATCCGGACCGGGCGTCGGTATCGTCACAACCGGGAACCCCTGGTCCGGCCTGTCCGTTGGCGAGCCCGGGTTCGAAGACGGACGACAGCAGTGGTGGAGGAGCAGGCGTGACGGTCCCGCTTTGGGCATGGGCGGCCACGATCGGTGGCATCGTCGTCCTCGTCGGCATCGACATCTGGCACGCCCGCTCGCCGCACGAGGTGAGCTTCCGCGAGGCGACGCTGTGGTCGGTCATCTACATCGCCGTGGCCGTGGTGTTCGGCGTCATCCTGCTGTTCACGATGGGCACCCAGTCGGGCACCGAGTACTTCGCCGGCTACCTCGTCGAGAAGAGTCTCTCGGTCGACAACCTGTTCATCTTCGCGGTGATCCTCACGCAGTTCGCCGTACCCAAGCGCCACCAGCAGAAGGTGCTGCTCTGGGGCGTCATCGGTGCGCTGGTGATGCGCGCGATCTTCATCGCCATCGGCGCCGCGGTGATCTCCGCGTTCGCGTTCGTCTTCGTCATCTTCGGGCTGTTCCTGCTGTACACGGCGGATCGTCACCGTGCACGAGGACCAGGGCGACCACGAGGGCGAGTCCGACGACGGCAAGCTCACCGCGCGGGTGAACGGCAAGTGGGGCGTCACCCCGCTGTTCATCGTCGTCGCGGTGATCCTGTCGGTGGACCTGGTGTTCGCGCTCGACTCGATCCCCGCCATCTTCGGCATCACGCAGAACGCCTACATCGTCTTCACCGCCAACGCGTTCGCGCTGCTGGGCCTGCGGGCGCTGTACTTCCTGCTGGTCGGCCTGCTCGACCGCCTCGTGCACCTGTCCTACGGCCTGGCGTTCATCCTGGCCTTCATCGGCGTCAAGCTGATCCTGCTGTACCTGCACGAGGACGTGAACCCGGCGATCCCCGAGATCCCGACCTGGCTCTCGCTCGTGGTCATCGTGGCCACGCTCGCCGTCGTCACGGTCACCAGCCTGGTGTCCACCCGCAACGCGGAGGCGAAGGCCGAGGCGTCGTCCGACGACGAGGTCGAGTCGGGCCAGGGCGACGGCCAGGGCGAGGGCGACGACGACACCCGCGCGAGCGGGTCGACGGCCGCCGGGGACGCCGAGCAGACGGGCTCGCGCTCGCAGTCCTAGGGTCGCGGGCGTGACCGACGGGCGGGACCGGGACGCCGAGGGCCGCGCACGCAACGCACGGCCGCGGGACGCGAGCGGGCGGCCCCTGCCGCGGGGCGCGCGGGGCGTCGAGCGGCCCGAGGAGGACGAGCCGCTGCCGCCGGACGAGGCGTTCGCCCGCGCACAGGACTTCCTCGACCACGACCGACCCTTCGACGCACACGACGTGCTCGAAGCGGCGTGGAAGGCTGCGCCCGCCGACGAGCGCCCGCTGTGGAAGGGCCTCGCCCAGCTCGCGGTCGGCCTGACCCACGAGCAGCGGGGCAACCCGCGCGGCGCGTCGTCGCTGCTGCGCCGCGGTGCGGAGACCATCGGCGAGGCGCCCGAGGCGGCCGCCCGCCACGGGGTCGACCTCGCGGCGCTCGCCGGCTGGGCCGCCGCGCGGGAGGCGTCGGGGCCGTCCGCGCCCGGTCTGGTCCTGCGGGCGCGCTGACCGTTTCGGGCCGCCCGCCTCCCGGGCAGCCGATCGGTGACGGCGCCACGACCGGTGCCGCCCCGACACCCGGAGGAGGAACGCAGACGATGGCGGGCGAACTGGACGGACAGCGGGTCGCGATCATCGCCACCAACGGCGTGGAGCAGGTGGAGCTCGAGCAGCCCCGCTCCGCGGTCGACGGGGCGGGCGCCCGCAGCACGCTGATCTCGCTGTCGACCGACCCGATCCAGGCGATGAACTCGGACATCGACAAGGGCGACACGTTCACCCCGGACGCCGCGATCTCGGACGTCTCGGCCGACGACTTCGACGCGCTGATCCTGCCCGGCGGCACGATCAACGCCGACCAGCTGCGGCAGAGCGGCGACGTCGTGTCGTTCGTGCAGGCGTTCTTCGCGGCCGGCAAGCCCGTGGGCGCCATCTGCCACGCGCCGTGGACGCTGGTCGAGGCCGACCTCGTGCGCGGGCGCACGCTGACGTCGTACCCGAGCCTGCGCACCGACATCCGCAACGCCGGCGGCAACGCCGTCGACGAGGAGGTCGTGGTCGACGCGGGCCTGGTGACCAGCCGCACCCCCAAGGACCTCGACGCGTTCTGCGCGAAGATCGTCGAGGAGTTCGCCGAGGGCGCCCACGGCGTCCGCGACGCCGGCGCCACCGCGCAGGCCTGACAGCGCACGGGAGCGGTCGCGCCGGGCATGATGCCCGCGTGACCGACCCCGGCCTGTTCGACGCCGTGCTGGCCCGCGGGGGCGCCCGGGAGGCCACGACCGACGCGGCGTGGGTCGCCGCCCTGCTCGAGGTCGAGGCGGCCCTCGCCGCTGCCGCGGCCGACGCCGGCAGCCTCGACCGGGCCGACGCCGAGGCCATCGCCGCGGCGTGCCGCCGCCCCGTCGACCCGGGCCGGCTGGGCGCCGCCGCGGCGTCGTCCGGCAACCCCGTGGTGCCCCTGGTGGCCGAGCTCCGCGCTGCCCTCGAGGGCTCCGCGGCCTCGGGCGTGCACCGGGGCGCCACGAGCCAGGACGTCCTGGACACCGCCGCGGTGCTGGTGGCGCGCCGCGCCGTCGCGGCGACCGTCGACGACCTGCGCGCCGCCGCCGACGCGGCCGCCACCCTCGCCGCCCGGCACCGCGACCTCCCGGCGGCGGGGCGCACGCTGCTCCAGCAGGCCGCGCCGATCACGGTCGGCCTGCGCGCCGCCGGCTGGTGCGCCGGCCTCGACGCCGCGGTGGACGCCCTCGCCGCCTGGCGTCCCGCGGTGCAGCTCGGGGGCGCGGTCGGCACGCTCGCCGCGTTCGACGGGCACGGCCGCGAGGTCCGCGCCGCGCTGGCCCGCCGCCTCGACCTCCACGAGCCGGTGCTCGCCTGGCACACCGAGCGCGGGCGCATGGCCGAGCTCGCCGGCCTGCTCGGGCGCGCCGGCGCCGCCGTCGGCACCGTGGCCACCGACCTCGTGCTGCTGGCGCAGACCGAGGTCGGCGAGGTCCGCGAGGACGTCGCCGGCCGGGGCGGGTCGTCGACGCTGCCCCACAAGCGCAACCCCGTCGCCGCGGTCTCGGCGCGCGCCGCAGCGATCGCCGTGCCGGGTCTCGTGGCGTCCCTGCTGACCGCGGCCACCCTGCACGAGCACGAGCGCGCGGCCGGCCCGTGGCACGCCGAGTGGCGCCCGCTGGTCGAGCTGCTGCGCACCGTCGGGTCCGGGGCGTCGTGGCTCGCCGACGCCCTGGGGCACCTCGCCGTCGACCCCGACCGCGTCGCCGCCGCGCTCGACGTCACCGGGGGCCTGCTGCTCGCGGAGCAGGCCACCACGGGCCTGCGCGCACGGCTGGGGCACGCGGCCGCCAAGGACCTCGTCACCGCCGCCGCCGGCACCGCCCAGGACGAGCACCGGCCCTTCGCCGACGTGCTGGCCGAGGCCCTCTCCGCGCTCCCCGGCACCGACGCCGACCCGCCCGCCGACCCCGCCGCCGAGGTCCGTGCCCTGCTCGACCCCGCCGCGGCGATCGGCGAGGCGGCCGCGCTCGTCGACGACTTCCTGCGATCCCGTGAGGTGACCTCGTGAGCCCGCACCCGTCGACCCAGGACTGGGACCCGGCCGGCGAGGAGGTGCGCCGGGCCGTGCTCGGCGACGCCCACGTCGACCGCGCCGTCGCGAGCACCGACGCCGTCACCGCCGACTTCCAGGACTTCATCACCCGCTACGCCTGGGGCGGCATCTGGACCCGGCCGGGGCTCGCGCGCCGCGACCGCAGCATCGTCACGCTCTCGGTGCTCGCCACCCTGGGCCACGAGGGCGAGCTGGGCATGCACGTGCGCGCGGCGCGGCGCAACGGCCTGACCCGGGAGGAGATCCAGGAGGTCCTGCTCCAGGTCGGCGTCTACGCGGGCGTGCCCGCGGCCAACCGGGCGTTCGCCGTGGCCCAGCGGGTGCTGGCCGAGCTCGCCGAGGAGGACCCCGACACCGCCTGACGCCCGCCGCGCCGGCCGACGGCTACCGTGGTCGGCGCAGTACGGTCACCCGGCGCCCGGCGACGGACCCTGACCGACACGGGCCGACGACGATGGGCGGGGACGGGAGCCGATGCAGCGCGCGGGGGAGTCGGCGGCCTTGGCGGGCGGAGTGCGGGGGCGCGTCCGCCGTGCCGCGCTGGCCGCGACGCTCGCGGGCCTCGCGCTGTTCGCCGCCGCCTGCTCCTCGGGCTCGGCCTCGGGCACCCCGCCGATCCCGACCTTCCCCGGTCCGGGCGCCGCGCCCGTGACCAGCGCGCCGCCGCCGCGCAACAGCATCCTGCCCACCGAGTGCGACCAGGTGCTGGCGTCGGACCAGCTGCCCAACTACCTCGGGCTGCCGCTGGGCTCGGTCCGGGTCACCGCGCTGCGCGACGTCCCCGCCCCGCAGGTCGGGCGCCTCGAGCGCGTGACCTGCAACTACACCTCGTTGGGCGGGCCGGGCGCCCCGCCGCCGAACACGCTGATCCTCAAGGTGCTCACCAGCGGCTACACCGACCCCGCCGCGGCGTCCGCGCAGTCGCGGGTCAACCGCGACGCGAACGCCAGCTCCGGCGTGCCGGCCCAGCCGGTGCCGTTCGGCGCCGCCGAGGCGATCTTCTACCCCGACCCCGAGGGCCCGGTGCTCGTCGTGGTCTACGGCCGGGTGACGGCCAGCTTCACGCTGACCCCCGACCGCCCGGTGCCCTTCGACCAGGCCCAGCCGGTGCTCGTCGACCTCGCCCTGCGCGCGCTGCCGGTGCTCGTCCCGCCGACCGGGTCCTGACCGGAACAGCCCGGATCAGCGCGACGGCGTGATCAGCTCGTCGGCCACCCACCGGGCCACGCCCGGCGGGTAGGGCGTCATCAGCCCCAGGACGACGTGGCCGAAGCCGGCCCCGGTGGCCGCGGCGATCGCCTTCCGCGTGGCGCCGGGGTCGTCGTACGAGACCGGCAGGAAGATCGAGCGCGTGATCGTGGCGGGGTCCCGCCCGATGTCGGCGCAGTACCGGTCGAGCAGCGCGCTGCGGGCCGTCGCGTCCTCGATGTCGCCGCCGGGGATGTTCCAGACGTCGGCGTGCTCGGCGACGACGCGCAGGGTCGCCGACGCGCGGCCGCCGATGACGATCGGCGGGTGGGGGCGCTGGACCGGCTTCGGGTTGCCGAACGCCCCGGTGAGCTGCACGTGCGTGCCGTGGACGTCGAACGGCGCGTCCTCGGTCCACAGCCGGCGGATCACCGTGCAGGCCTCGGCGAGGGCCGCCACCGAGTCGCCGAAGTCGGCGTAGGGCAGGCCGTGGGACGCGTACTCGCGGCGGGCCAGCGGGTGGCTCGGGCGCGAGCCCGCGCCGATCCCGAAGTCGAGCCGCCCGCCGGAGACGACGTCGACGGTCGTGGCGATCTTGGCGAGCAGCGCGGGCGGGCGGATGCGGTTGCTCGTGACGAGCAGGCCGACGCGCAGGCGCCGTGTCCGCGCGGCGAGCGCCGAGAGCAGCGTCCAGCCCTCGAAGACCGGGCCGTCCGGGTCCCCGCCGATCGGCATGAGGTGGTCGAACAGCCACGCGTGCTCGATCTCGGGCACGCCGTCGGCCTCCTCCCAGACGCGCAGCACGTCGGCGTGCTCCACGTTCATGGGGGCGGTCATGATCCCGAAGCTGGTGGGGCTCATCTCAGCGCCTCCGCAGCGACGGCTCGAGCAGGGACGGCGGAGTGTCGTGCTTCTCCTCGGGGGCCAGGTCGACACCCGGCGCGACGATCGCGTCGATCGCGTCGAGGACGTCCGCGGAGAGCACGGTGTCGGCGGCGGCGAGCTGCGCGGTCAGGTGCTCGCGCGTGCGCGGGCCGACGATCGCGCTGGTGACGCCGGGGTGCGCGGTGACGAAGCCGAGGGCGAGCTGGATCATCGTCAGTCCCGCCTGGTCGGCGACCGCCGCGAGCGCCTCGACGGCGGCCATCCGGGCGCGGTTGGACGGGACGGAGGTGTCGAAGCGCTCCGGGAGGACCTCGGCGCGGTGCGTCGTGATCGCCCGGTCCGCGCGGACCGCGCCCGACAGCCAGCCCGAGGCCAGCGGGCTCCAGGCCAGGACCCCGAGCCCGTACCGCTCGGTGACCGGGAGGACGTGGGTCTCGATGCCCCGCTGGAGGATCGAGTAGGGCGGCTGCTCGGTGACGTAGCGGCGCAGGTGGTGCTCGCGGGCGGCCCACTGGGCCTCGACGATGCGGTGGGCGGGGAAGGTCGAGGAGCCGAAATAGCGGATCTTCCCCGCCTGCTGGAGGTCGGTCAGCGCCGCCAGGGTCTCCTCGTCGTCGGTGGTCGGGTCCCACCGGTGCATCTGGTAGAGGTCGACGTGGTCGACGCCGAGGCGGCGCAGGCTCTCGTCGAGGGCGGTGACGAGCCAGCGGCGCGAGGTGCCGCGCCGGTTCGGGTCGTCGCCCATGGGACTGAACGCCTTGGTCGCCAGCACGACGTCGTCGCGGCGACCGGCGATGGCCTTGCCGACCATCTCCTCCGACCGTCCGGCGGAGTACCTGTCGGCGGTGTCGACGAGGTTGATGCCGGCCTCGAGGGCGGCGTCGACGATCGCGGTCGCCTCGTCCTGGTCGGTGCGCCCGATGGGGCCGAAGTTCATCGCGCCGAGCACGAGCGTGCTGACCTGCACGCCCGTGCGGCCCAGTGTCCGGTACTGCATGACTGGAGTTCCTCCCTGCTGTCCCCGCGTGGCACCATGACGAAGCGGAACGCGGTTCCGTCGACGATACGGAACGAGGTTCCGCTTAGCAAGGAGGTGGGCGCGATGGCGGACGCGACCGAGGGCGCCCCCCGCCGGCGCGCCGACGCCCGGCGCAACGAGGAGGCCCTGCTCGACGCCGCCGCGGCGGCCTTCGTCGCCTCGGGTGTCGACGCCCCGGTGCGCGACATCGCCGCGCGGGCGGGGGTCGGCGTGGGCACGGTCTACCGCCACTTCCCGACGCGGGCGGACCTGATCGTCGGGGTCTACCGCCACCAGGTGGAGGCGCTCGCGGAGGCCGCACGCACGTCCCTGGCGGAAGCGGCGAGCCCGTACGAGGCCCTGGTCCGCTGGATCGACGGGTTCGTCGACTTCCTCGCCACCAAGCACGGGCTGGCCGGCGCCCTGCGGGAGGGCGACGGCTTCGAGGGCCTGCACGCCTACTTCGTCGACCGCCTGGTGCCCGCGTGCTCCGCCCTGCTCGACGCCGGCGTCGCGGCGGGCGAGATCCGCCCCGACGTCGGGGCCCTCGAGCTCATGCGCGGCGTCGGGAACCTGTGCATCGGCGCGGAGGACGATCCCCGCTACGACGCGCGCCGCCTCGTCGGGCTCCTGGTCGCGGGGCTGCGGACCTGACTAGCGCGCCGGCGCGGGCGCCGCGTCGACGGTGCCCCGGATCGCGGCGAGGAAGCCGTCGAGCCGGACGCGCAGGCCGGCCACGCGCTCGTCCACCGGGTGGCTGCGGTCGGGGGTGATGGTCGGCGTCGCCTTCTCGAGGCGGGTCACGGCGGAGCAGGCCAGGTCGTCGCAGACGTAGGTGCCCACGCTGTTGCCCTCGCGCCCGGCGGCCCCCGCGCGCGGCGCCGTGAACAGCGTGACGGCGCCGTCGGAACGGGTCGTGCGACACAGCGCGCACATCGCCGTGCGGCGCGGACCGTCGCCGGCGGCCGGGCGCAGGAGCACGCCCGTCACCGCGCCCTCGTGCAGGGTCACGGCGTAGGCCCGCCGGGGCATGCGCGGGTCACGCCAGCCGACGAACTCGACGGCGGCGAGGTCGGTGCCGACGACGTGGTCGGCGAGCGTCATCCGCTTCGCGTCGCCCTTCGAGCAGTTGATCATCGAGCGACGGACGGCGTCGGCGGTCAGCGCGGTCACGGGAGCCAGGATGCCAGCGCCGTGCTCGCCGTTGCCCAGAGCTGACCGTGCGCGGTTACTGGCTCGTATCGCTCGCCGGGCGAGGGATACGAGCCAGTAACCGGCGCACCTCACGCCGCGCCGCTCGCCGCCCGGGCGCGCCGGACGACGTCGGCGAGGTCGTGCGGGTTCTCCTGGAGCTCGTACCAGGTCACCCGGATGACCCGCCAACCACGGATGACGACCTCGTTCTGGCGGACGCCGTCGCGGCGGAAGCGGTCGACGTCGCGGTGGAAGGCCCAGCCGTCGATCTCCACCGCCATGCGTTGCGCGGGGAACGCGAGGTCGATGACGACGCGGCCGAAGCCCGGGAGGTCGACCGGGAGGTTCGCCGTCCAGCCCGTGATGCGCGCCCGGGTCAGCAGGCGGACCGCGTCCCGCTCGGCCTCCGACCGCGCGGCCGCCGGCCAGCTCGACCAGTCGGCGAGCCAGGACCGCGCCGTGCCGCCGGCCCGTGTCGCGCAGGGCCTCCCGCAGGGGCCGGCACGCCGAAGCGTCGTCGCTGCAGCGCCCGGTCGAGCAACCGGGCGCCCTCCACGAGCCCCAGCGTGGTGGCCGCCTCGAGGGCGGTGAACGACTGCCGCGCCACCCACACCCCGTCGACCGACACGCGGTCGAGCGGGGACACCGTCCGGCGCACGGCCCGGATCCCGGGTGGTGGGGTGTGCCCAGCCGTGGGCCCCACGGCGATCGCGATGATCCCGGGCGGGCGGTCGGTGAGGTCCCACCACGCCGCCCCCGCGTGCCCGATCAGCGTCGCGCCCTCCCCGGCCCACAGCGCGGCCGCGCGCAGCCTCGCTCGCGGGGTGAGCTCGTGGGTCGCCGCGAGGTAGACCCGCGGGTGCACCACGAGCCACTCCCCGGAGTCGACGCGGCGACCGACGGCGGCGGGGGAGAGGCCGAGACGGCGGGCCTGGTCGTGGCGGACGAGGCCGTCCTGGCGTCGCAGGAGCTGGAGAAGTGTCATGCGGGGTTCGACGCAGCGCCCCCGCGTCCGGCTCCACGAGCCGCGCGACGATCCTCCCGCTCACCGGCTACTTTCTGGTATCCCTCGCTCGGCGAGCGATACGAGCCAGTAACCGCGACCAGGGCAGCGAGGCAGCGAGCGGTCAGCGCTCGGAGGGGTCGCCCGCCTCGGTGACGTCGTCGGTCTCGCCGTGCTGGACGTGCCGGCCGTTCTCGCTCGCGTCGGCCTGCGGGCGGTCCGCCCCGGCGTCGGCGGCGGGCCCGTCGACGGTCGGCGGGACGAGGTCGAGCACGACCTCCGACGGGTGCCCCGGCCCGATCTCGATCTCCGAGGCCACCGGGGCGTAGCCGCTCGCGGTGATCGTGTAGACGCCGTGGGCGACGTCGTCGAACCGGAACGACCCGTCCTCGCCGGTGACCCGCGAGCCGACGACGTGGCCGTCCTCGCTGACCAGCGTGGCCAGGGCCTCGGCCACCGGGCGCCCCGCGCCCGCCGAGCGCACGGTGCCGGTGAGCCGGGTACGGGTGGCCAGGGCGACGTCGTGGGTGACGTGGCCCTCGCCCGGGATGCGGACGGTCTCGGCCACGGGCGCGAGTCGCGAGGCCGAGGCGGTGAGCGTGTAGGTGCCCTCGGTGAGGTCGGAGAAGCGGTAGGCGCCGTCGGCGTCCGAGCGCGTGACGGCGACGACGGTGCCGCGCACGTCGGTGAGCGTGAGGACGACGTCGCCCTGGCCGCTGGCCCCGCCCGCCTCGGCGTGCCCGTTGGTGCCCCCGGCGTGGCGGACGCCGACCGTGCCGCCCAGCGTGGCGCCGCTGCCGGCGAGGCCGACGTCGTGGCGTAGAGGACGGTCGGCCACGGCGACCAGCGAGGCCTGCGGCTGGTGGGTCGACGACGAGCAGATGACGAGGTAGGTCCCGCCGGTGGGCGGCACGAGCTGGTAGTGCCCGCCCTCGTCGGCGGCGGCGCGGTCGAGCTGGTCGCCGGAGAGGTCGCACAGCGTCAGCGCCGCGCCGGGCACCGGGGCGCCGTCGCCGCGCGTCACCCGACCGAAGACCATGATCGGTTCCTGTCCGTCCACCGACGTCCACCTCTCGCCCACCACGTCGCCCCGGAGTGCTTGGATAGTACAAGCATCCATGTGGCCGGGCTCGCCGTCGATCGTCTGGCGCCCTCCCCGCGATCGGGCCACCCTGGAGGCATGGCCGACGCCCCGTCCGACACCCCCGCGCTGCCGCGTCCCGAGCTCGACCTGGCCCCGGACCGCGAGGCGCTGGCCGACTTCTACGACTACGGCGACCTGCTCACCGACGACGAGACGGCGACGCTGCGGCGCCTGCGGGCCTACCTCGCGCAGGACGTCGCCCCGGTGGTCGAGGGTGCGTGGGAGCGCGCGGAGTTCCCGCCCGCGCTGATCAAGGGCTTCGCCGCGCTCGACCTCGCCGGCGTGCCCTACGGCCTCGGCGAGGGGCGCAGCGAGCCAGCCCGCCGGATCTTCCTCGGTTTCGTGCACGCCGAGATCGCGCGCATCGACCCGTCGGTGAACAGCTTCTTCGGCGTGCACACCGGCCTCGCGATGGGCTCGATCCACGCGGGCGGCACCGAGGAGCAGCGGCGGCGGTGGCTCCCGGCGATGGCCCGGATGGAGTCGATCGGCGCCTTCGGCCTCACCGAGCCCCACGGCGGCTCCGACGTCGCGGGCGGCATGGAGACCACGGCGACCCGGGACGGGGACGCGTGGGTCCTCGAGGGCGACAAGCGCTGGATCGGCAACGCGACGATCGCCGACCTGATCGTCGTGTGGGCCCGCGACGCCGAGACGAACGACGTGCGCGGCTTCGTGGTCCCCGCCGACACCCCGGGCATGACGATCACCAAGATCGAGGGCAAGACGGCGCTGCGGATCGTCCAGAACGCCGACATCGCCCTGCGCGGCGTGCGGGTGCCCGACGACCACCGCCTCTCCGGCGGCTCGGGCACGTTCGCCGACGCCGGCGGGGTCCTGCAGCGCACGCGGGCCAACGCGTCGTGGGGCGCGGTCGGCACGCAGATGGCGGCCTACGAGCTCGCCCTGTCCTACGCCCAGCAGCGCGAGCAGTTCGGCCGCCCGATCGCCGGCTTCCAGCTCATGCAGGAGCTGCTCGTGCAGATGCTGGGCAACGTCACCGCCTCCCTGGGCATGGCCGTGCGCAACGCCCAGCTCCTCGACGCCGGCAAGGGCTCCGACGCGCACTCGGCGCTGGCCAAGGAGTACTGCGCCAGCCGGATGCGCGAGACCGTCGCGTGGGCCCGCCAGCTCGTGGGCGGCAACGGCGTCGTGCTGGCCAACGGCGTGGCGCGGTACTTCGCCGACGCCGAGGCGCTGTACTCCTTCGAGGGCACGCGCGAGATGAACACGCTGATCGTCGGGAAGCGGATCACCGGCCACAGCGCGTTCGTGCGCTGACCGCCCCGACCGGGTAGTACCCCCGCCGTGCCACGCCCCGGAGAGCACACCAGGTGACCCCGTCCTCGACCATCGCGGTCGCCCTCGCCTGCTGCTCCGCGTTCGCCTACGCGCTGTCCGCGGCGTTGCAGCGCCGCGAGACCGCGCGCAGCGCCGACGGCCCCGACCGCAGCGGCGTGCCGTTCTTCGGCTCGCTGCTGCGCCGGCCGTGGTGGTGGGGCGGCATCGCGGCCATGGTCGTCGGGGCGCTCATCCACGTGGCCGCGCTCTCCTTCGGCTCGATCACCCTGGTCCAGCCGATCGGGGTGAGCGCGCTGATCCTCGCGCTGCCCCTCGACGCGTGGCTCGAGCGCCGGCGCATCGAGCGCCGGGAGTGGATCGGCGCGATCGTCCTCGTCGTCGGGCTGGCGGGGCTCTTCGGGCTCGCCGAGCACCGGCCGAGCCTCGACCGGCCGGAGACGGGGATCGTGCTCGGCGCGATCGGGGTGGTCGTGGTGACGGCCGCGCTCGTCACGCTGGCGAGCGGCCGCGCGCCCGCGGTTCCGCGGGCGGTGATGCGCGCCGCCGTCTCGGGGTTGTGTGCCGGCGCGACCTCGGGACTGGTCCGCACCGGCTTCCTGCTGGTGGAGGACGGGCGCTCGCCGTGGCTGATCGCGGCCGTGGTCGCCGCGGTGGTGGTGCTGCCGGTCGCCTCCGTCCTGCTGCTGCAGACCGCCTACCGCGACGGCGGTCTCGACACCGGCCTGTCCACCCAGATCACGCTCGACCAGGCGGCGGCCATGGCGATCGGCATCGTGGTGCTGGGGGAGCGGTTCGCGATGGGGCTGCAGGGCGCGACGCTGGCCGCGCTCAGTGCGGTGGTCGCGGTGGTGGGCCTGGTGACCCTCATCCGCTCCGGCCCCACGCCCGCGCTCGCCGAGGCCGAGGCCGAGACCGAGGCCGTGCCTACAGCACCAGCACCAGGCCGCTGAGCAGGGCGAGCACCGTGACCGCGCCCCCGAGCACGACCACCGCCCGGTCGGCGGCGAGCGGGGTGGGCAGCGGGGCCCGGCGCAGCCGCAGGGTCCGCCGCCGGCCGTAGACGGCGACGGCCCCGGCGAGGACGAGCGCCAGCGCGGCGACCCCCGACGCCGGGCCGAGCCGGCCGTGCGAGACCTCGCGCACCGCGAGCAGCAGCGCGTTGGCGGTCACCCCGAGCGAGGTGCGGCTCCACGCGAGCCCCGTCCGCTCGGCCTGCAGGCCGGCGTCGGACGGGGACGTCTCCGCGTCCCGGCTCACGCCGCGGACCGGAAGGCGACGATGACGAGCCCGAGCAGGGCGAGGGTGACGAGGCCCGCGGCCAGCACGTAGGGCAGGCGCTGGCGGGGCAGCGGCCGGCCGCGGCGGATCGCGGTCTCGACGCCGCGCCAGCGCAGCACCCCGCCGGCGGCCGTCACCACGGCCAGCGCGGTGAGGAGCCCGCCCACCACCGCGCGGGTGCCGGGGATCGCGAACTCGGGCAGGAGCTGCACGACGGCGACCCCCGCCGCGAGCAGCGACAGCGACGTGCGCAGCCAGGCGAGGAACGTGCGCTCGTTGGCCAGGGTGAAGCGGTAGTCGGGCTCGTGCTCCTCGTCGGCCTGCTCCTCGGGCGCCTGGCCCACGGGGCGCTCCCTCCCGGACGTGCGTGCGCTGACGTGCGCATGCTGCCGGGTCGGGAGCGCGGGTGCTCGGGCCAGGGCTCAGAGAAGGGCGGGGATCCGCACGACCAGGGCGCCGAGCGAGCCGTTGGTCTGGGGGCTCGTGGGGGCCGCCTGGTTCTGGGCGAGCAGGAACAGCACCACGGCCAGCACGATCACCGCCGCGAGCACCGAGCCGATCATCACGCCCACTCGCAGCGTGCGCTGGGGACGACGATCGCTCATGGGGACGACCTCCGGGTACACATCGACGTGGACCCAGGCGGATAGCCGCTGCGCGGGCGCTCACCCGGCTCGTGCGTCACACCGCGTGCAGCGTCACGTGCGCCCAGGAGTTGTTCACGTAGCCCTTGGGGTTCCACAGCTCGGCGGGGTCGGCGGGCTGCACGCCGCCCGCGGAGTCCCAGGCCCGGGCCACGACGCGGGTGGTGCCCACCGGCAGGTCGAGCTCGGCGTGCCAGAGCCGCCAGCTCCAGCGCCCGGCCGGTGGCTCGAGGTCGGCCTGGGTCCAGCTCGCCCCGCCGTCGGTGGAGACGTCGACGCGCACGACCGTGCGGTCGCCGCCGGCCAGCGCGTAGCCGGTGACGCGCGTCGGACCCGCGGACACCTCGGCGCCGTCGTCGGGGGCGAGGACGTCGGCGTTCACCGCGATCGGCCCGAGCGCGACGCCGCGACCCCGGGCCGGCGCGGCGTCGGCGGGCAGGAGGCGGTAGGCGACGGCCTGGAAGAAGCCGCCCGACGGCGCGTCGCGGACCGTGACCCGCTCGAGCCACTTGACGCTGCGCGCGCCGATCCAGCCGGGGACGACGACCCGCACCGGGGCGCCGTGCGCGGCGGGCAGGGGCTCGTCGTTCATCGACCAGGCCAGCAGCACCTCCGGCGCCAGCGCCTTCTCCAGCGGCACCGAGACGGCGTACGGCTCGGGCTCGCCGGGCTCGTCGGTGACGTCCGCGCCGACGAGCTCGACGTCGGTCGCGTCCGGGTCGACGCCGGCGTCGCGCAGCACGTCGGCGAGGCGGACGCCGGTCCAGCGCGCCGTGCCGGTGGCGCCCGGTCCCCACGGGGTCTCGCCCGGCAGGTCGGCCACCTCCAGGAGCCCGGCGCGGCGGTTGCCGGCGCACTGCAGCGTCACCACGTCCGAGTGCTCGGCGAAGCGCTCGCGCAGCGCGCCGAGGGAGAACGTGGCCGGCCGCTCGACCCGCCCGTCGACGCGCAGCGCCCACGACGCCGGGTCGATGCGGGGCGTCTCCGGCGCGTGGTTGCGGTGGTAGAAGACCTCGACGGGCGTCAGGTCGCGGCCCGCCAGCGCGCTCCGCGGTGGCTCGGCGTTGTAGGGCTGCGACGAGTGGACGGTCATCTCGGCCGGCTGGGTGGTCACGGTGCTCCCGGGGTCGGCGACGCGGGGTGAGGAGTCCGCGGGGTCGGTTGATCCGACCGGGTGGACCTCGGCACCGGCCCCGTGACCAGGTCTCGCGGAGATCGTCAGGGACCGCGGTGTCGGGGACGAATGCCCAGGTCAGCCGGGGTGCGAAACGCCCGCGAGGTGCGCGTGTGGTGCGCGTCGGGCGGTCCGGGCGGAGTCGTAGGGTGCCGCGCATGACGCAGACGCCGATCTACGAGGAAGTCCGCCGGGTGTTCGGTCGGGCCGACCGGGGCGCCGGTCGGCGTGCGTTCCGCGAAGACCTCGCCGGCGGGGCCGACGAGCGCCCTTCGCGCCCGGTGATGCTGCGCGGCACCGGCGGCCGCCACCGCCGCTCGGGCGACTGAGACCGGTCCGCGCTCTCCACCCGGTCCGGGGGCCCGCCGTGGGTCGCGACGGCCGTCGGGCACGCTGGTCCCCCGGAACGACGGGTGCCGGGGCCGGTCGCCGAGGTCAGCGAGGGCAGCGATGAGCGAGCAGTCCGGACGCCCGGGCCCGCCCGGACCGGGCCGCGGGCGCCACGCCGCGCCCGGCGCCGGCACCGCGGACGAGCCCGGCCCCGGGCCGGTCCGCGAGGACGGCGACCGGCCGCCGGGCCGTCACGCCGTGGGACCGCCCGGGCCCGACCCGCGGGGTCCCGGTGCGCCCGGACGCGGTCCGCAGGGCCCCCCGCCTCCCGGGTACCGGCCCGGTCCGCCGGGACCCGGCCCGCAGGGGTACGGGTCTCCGGGTCCGCAGGGTCCGCCCGGCTACGGCCCGCCGGGACGGCCGCCCCCGCCGGGTGCCTGGGGCCCGCCGCCCGCACCGTCGCGGCCGGCCGCCCCCGTCGAGACGCCCACCCGCCGTGCCGGGGGCGACGAGTCCCCCACGCAGCTCACGGCCGACCCTTCCCCCGACGGTGGGCCGGCGGGCCACCGCGCCCCGGGCGACGACGGCGCCAAGCCCGGGCTCTCGATGGTCAAGGTCAGCGGTCAGGCCGCCGCCGCCGTGACCACCGCGGGCGTCGGCTCGTTCCTCGGCGGCGCGAGCGGCACCGTTGCCGGCGCCGGGATCGCCGCGATCATCACCACGGTCGGCGACGCCTTCTACCAGCGCTCCATCGAGCGCACCCGCGACCACGTCCGCACCCGCATGCGCGGGCGTCGCGGGCCCGACACGCCGGACGGGGACCGCACGACCGTCTCGCCCACCGGCCCGGGTACCGACCCGTCCGAGCACCCCACGGTCGTCATCGGCGGTGACGACGCCACCCGTGTGGCCCCGAGCACCGCCGGCCCGGGCACCCGCGTGCTGGGCGCCGACGCCCCCGGCGAGCCCGACGACCGGCCCACCGCCCTGCACGGCGCACCGGGCGGTCCCGACGACCCGGACGACCCGGACGACCCGGACCGCGACGGCTCCCGGCCGACCCCCTGGAAGCGCTACGCCCTCCTCGCCGCGACCGCCCTGCTGATCTTCCTGATCGCGATGCTGGCGATCACGGGCATCGAGCGGGTCAAGGGCTCGCCGCTGGGGGGCGGCGACGCGGGCACGAGCGTCGGCACGGTGTTCGGCACCGCCGAGCCCCGGACGTCGACCTCGGCGCCGGCGACCACCGAGAGCGAGCCCGCGGACGACGACACGACCAGCGAGGCCCCGACGAGCACCACGTCGGAGGCGCCGGAGACGAGCGTGACCACCACCTCGCCGCGCCCGTCGCTGGTGCCCAGCGGACTGCTGCCGGGTAACTGAGCGGGGTGCGCACCGACTTCGACCCCGACACCGTGGGCGCCGGCGGCTTCTACAAGCTGCTGACCTCGGTGATCGTCCCGCGACCGATCGCCTGGGTGGTGACGCGCTCGGCCGACGGGGTCGACAACCTCGCGCCGCACTCGTTCTTCACCGTCGCGTGCACCGACCCGCCGATCGTGCAGTTCACATCGATCGGGGAGAAGGACTCGCTGCGCAACGCCGAGGCCACCGGCGAGTTCACGGTGTGCCTGACGCCCGAGCCGCTGCTCGAGCACGTCAACGCCACGGCCACGGACTTCCCGCCGGGCGAGAGCGAGATCGACGCGACCGGGCTCACCCGCGAGCCGTCCCTGCGCGTCGCCACCCCGCGCGTCGCCGAGTCGCCGGTGGCGCTGGAGTGCCGGCTCGAGCAGGTCGTGCGCCTGGGCAACTCCGCGGTCGTCCTGGGCCGGGTGCTGCACGCGGCGATCGACGAGTCCGTCCTCGTCGACGGACGACCCGACGTCCGTCGCCTCGCGCCGCTGGCGCGCCTCGGGGGCAACGAGTGGTCGACGCTCGGCGAGGTGCTCGCGACCCCGCGCATCCGCTACGCCGACTGGCCCGGTCACTTCTCCGACGCGGCCCCGTCCAGCACCTGAGCGACCCGGTCGGCGTCCCCGAGGGCGAGCAGCCGGCCGCGGGGGTCGGTGACGAGGCGCCGGGTGGCGTGGTCGAGCAGGCCCATCGTGCCGGTGATCGTGGCCGCGACCGTGTCGCCGCGACGCAGCTCGGTGTCCATGCGGAACGTCCTGCCCGTGCCGAAGCGCATCGCGACGGTCACCTCGACCTCGTCGCCGACGCGCAGCTCCGCGAGGAAGCGCACCGTGGACTCCAGGATCACGGGGCCGACCCCGGCGGCGGTCATGTCGGGCACGTCGATACCGGTCGCCCGGAACAGCTCGGTGCGCCCGTGCTCGGCGTACTGGTGGTACACCGCGTGGTTGACGTGCCCGTTCGCGTCGGTCTCGTAGCCGCGCACCGTCACCGTCGTCGCGAACATCCGCGTGATCGTGACAGGCTGCCCCGGTGCGCATCGGGATGGGTCTCAACTACAGCGGCGGCTTCGAGGAGACGGTGGCCGAGCTCGCCGAGCACGAGGCCGCCGGCCTGGACATCGTGTTCGTGCCCGAGGCCTACAGCTTCGACGCCGTCAGCCAGCTCGGGTACATCGCCGCGCGCACCCGCACCGTCGGTATCGCGTCGGGGATCCTGCAGATCTACACGCGGACCCCCTCGCTGACCGCCATGACCGCCGCGGGGCTCGACTACGTGTCGAACGGCCGCTTCACCCTGGGGATCGGCGCCTCCGGGCCGCAGGTCATCGAGGGCTTTCACGGCGTGCGGTACGACGCGCCGCTCGGGCGCACCCGCGAGATCGTCGACGTCTGCCGGCAGGTGTGGCGCCGCGAGAAGGTGCAGCACACCGGCAAGCACTACCGGATCCCGCTGCCCGCCGAGGAGGGCACCGGGCTCGGCAAGCCGTTGAAGATCATCAACCACCCCGTGCGCGATCGCATCCCGATCGTGCTCGCATCCATCGGGCCGAAGAACGTCGCGCTCACCGCCGAGATCGCCGAGGGCTGGCTGCCGATCTTCTTCGTCCCGGAGCGGGCGCACGAGGTGTGGGGCGAGTCGCTCGAGGCGGGCAAGGCCAAGCGGGACGCGGCGCTCGGCGACCTGCAGATCTACCTCCAGGCCGCGCTCTGCATCACCGAGGACGCCGACACCGCGCAGCAGATGCTCGACGGGATGCGGCCGATGGTCGCGCTCTACGTCGGCGGCATGGGCGCGAAGGGTAAGAACTTCTACAACGACGTCGCCCGCCGGTACGGCTACGAGGAGGAGGCCGAGAAGATCCAGGACCTCTACCTCGACGGGAAGAAGGACGACGCCGCCGCTGCGGTGCCCGAGGAGCTGGTGAAGGCGATGTCGCTGATCGGACCGCGCACCTACGTCGAGGAACGGCTGCAGGCGTTCGCCGCCGCGGGCGTCACCACGATCAACGTCACGCCCCTGGCCGGCACGCCCGCGGAGCGGGTGTCGTTGGTCGGCCAGGCCAAGGAACTCGCCGCCGACCTCTAGGAGTCTCGCCATGCGTGTGTTCGCCGACGTCGACGAGCTGCGGGCCGCGGTGGGGGAGGACCTGGGCACGAGCCCCTGGGTCACCGTCGACCAGCACCGCGTCGACATCTTCGCCGACGCCACCGACGACCACCAGTGGATCCACGTGGACCCCGAACGCGCCGCCACCGGGCCGTTCGGGCGCACCGTCGCCCACGGGTTCCTGACCGTCGCCCTGATGCCGAAGTTCGGCTGGGACACCTTCGAGGTGAAGGGGGTGTCGATGACCGTCAACTACGGCCTGAACAAGGTGCGGTTCCCGGCCCCGGTGCCGGTGGGCAGCCGTGTGCGAGGTCACTGCCGCCTGGTGGACGTCACCGACGTCCCCAACGGTGTCCAGGCCACCATCGGGGGGACGGTGGAGATCGAGGGGTGGCCGAAGCCGGCGTGCGTCGCCGAGGTCCTCCTGCGGTACGCGCTCTAGAGGAGGTCGGTCGTGGCCGATGCGGTGATCTGTGAGCCCCT
>JAQSWW010000074.1 GCA_029266415.1 Actinomycetospora sp.
GCGATCTTGTCGACCTCGTCGATGTAGATGATGCCGGTCTCGGCGCGCTTGACGTCGTAGTCGGCGGCCTGGATCAGCTTCAGCAGGATGTTCTCGACGTCCTCGCCGACGTACCCGGCCTCGGTGAGGGCGGTGGCGTCGGCGATCGCGAAGGGGACGTTGAGCAGCTTGGCCAGGGTCTGCGCGAGGTAGGTCTTGCCGCAGCCGGTGGGCCCGAGCATGAGGATGTTGGACTTCGCCAGCTCGACGGTGTCGTCGTTGCGGCTGCCCTCGCGGTTCTTCTCGCCCGCCTGCACCCGCTTGTAGTGGTTGTAGACCGCGACGGAGAGCGTCTTCTTCGTGGCGTCCTGGCCGATCACGTACTGGTCGAGGAACTCGTGGATCTCGGTCGGCTTCGGCAGCTCGTCGAGCTTGACCTCACCGGCCTCGGCGAGCTCCTCCTCGATGATCTCGTTGCACAGGTCGATGCACTCATCGCAGATGTACACCCCGGGACCGGCGATGAGCTTCTTGACCTGCTTCTGGCTCTTTCCGCAGAAGGAGCACTTCAGCAGGTCCCCGCCATCGCCGATGCGTGCCATCGCAGCAGACCTCGTGTCCCCTCCGGCGCACCGCGGTCGGTGCGCTCAACGTGGATGACCGTACCCGTCCACCCCACCGAACGGGGAGGTTCACGACGGTCACGGATGTCGTGGATCGTGCAGGTCGCGGGCCCGCGACCGGCGCGTTCGCCGCGCGCGGTCCGGGGTGCCTCGACGGGCGGTCGGTCCACTGCGCCGGGTGCGCCGACGCGCCGACACGCCCGCCCCGGCCGGGCCCGCCCCGGTCGAGTCGGGGCGGGTCCGGGACCGGTCGCGGCCCCTGACGGGGTCAGCGCGTGGCGGAGAGCTTGCGGCTCGCGACGACGTCGTCGATGAGCCCGTAGTCCTTGGCCTCGGGGGCCGTGAGGATCTTGTCGCGCTCGACGTCGGTGCGGATCTGCTCGGCGCTGCGGTTGGTGTGCCGCGCGAGCGTGTCCTCCATGAGGCGCCGCATGCGGGTGATCTCGGCGGCCTGGATCTCGAGGTCCGACGCCTGGCCGTAGAAGCCCTCGGTGGCCGGCTGGTGGATCATCACTCGCGCGTTCGGCACGGCGAGACGCTTGCCGGGCGCGCCGGCGCCGAGGATGACCGCCGCGGCCGACGCCGCCTGCCCCAGGCACACCGTGGCGATGTCCGGGCGGACGTACTGCATCGTGTCGTAGATCGCCATGAGCGCGGTGAACGAACCGCCGGGCGAGTTGATGTACATCGTGATGTCGCGGTCCGGGTCGTTCGACTCCAGGAACAGCAACTGCGCCATCACGTCGTTCGCCGAGGCGTCGTCGATCTGCACCCCGAGGAAGATGATCCTCTCCTCGAAGAGCTTGTTGTAGGGGTTGGACTCCTTGACGCCGTAGCTGGTGCGCTCGACGAAGGAGGGGAGGATGTAGCGCCCCTGCGGCGAGGCCGGAGCCGTGCCGCCGGGCACGTGGAGCTCACTCATTCGCTCTCGATCTCCTGTCTCAGGACCCGGTGCCGTTGCCATTGCTGCGCGGCTCGGTGGAGCGCGCGACGACGTGGTCGATGAACCCGTACTCGAGGGCCTCGTACGGGTCGAACCACCGGTCGCGGTCCGAGTCCTCGGTGATCCGCTCGAAGGTCTGGCCGGTGTGCTGCGCGATCAGCTCGGCGAGCTGTCGCTTGAGCTTGCGCATGGACTCGGCGCGGATGGTGATGTCCGATTCCGTACCGCCCAGGCCACCCGAGGGCTGGTGCATCATGATCTGCGCGTGCGGCAGGGCCAGGCGCTTGCCCCGGGCCCCCGCCGAGAGCAGGAACTGCCCCATCGAGGCGGCGAGCCCCATGGCGACGGTGGACACGTCGGGCTCGATCCACTCCATGGTGTCGTAGATCGCCATGCCCGCGGACACCGAACCGCCCGGCGAGTTGATGTACAGCGTGATGTCGGACTTGGGGTCCTCGGCGGAGAGCAGCAGCAGCTGGGCCGAGATCTGGTTCGCGATGTTGTCGTTGACCTCCTGACCCAGGACCACGATGCGCTCCCGCAGGAGGCGCTCGTAGACCGAGTCGTTGAGGCTCATCGCCGAGCCGGCGGCGCGCATGACCGCTCCGGCCGGGTCGGAGAGGTGCTGGGTCACCTGTGTCCCTGCTTTCTCTGCTGGGGTGATCGGTCTGGCGTCGGGCGGGCCCACCGACATCGACAGTAACCACCGAGGCGGGCCGGACAGTCCGCGGACGGGCCGTGTTCGCTCCCGGCCGAGCGATGCGCCGCGGCGGCGCGGGTGGTCAGGCGCGCGTGGTCGAGTCGGGCGCGCCGACGACCTCGGTGTCCGCCGACCCGTCGGCCTCCACCTCCGAGCTCGGCGACGCCGGGTCGCTCGCGTCGGTGTCGGCGTCCGCGACCTCGGAGCCGTCGGCCGGCCCGGCGGCCGCGTCGGCGCCCTCGGCGGTGGGGGCGTCCTCGTCCGCGGCGTCCTCGTCGCCCTCGCTGCCGAACAGCTCGGAGAGGTCGAGCTCCTCGCCGTCGGGGCCGGTGATCGTGGCCGCCCGGACGACGGTGGCGAGCGCCTTGCCCCGCACCGTCTCGACCTGCATCTGCTCGATCATCGACTGCAGCTGGCCCGCCTGCTGCGCCTGCTGGATGAAGTCCTCGACGCTCAGACCGTAGCGCTGCGCCTGCATGGCGAGGTTCTGCATCAGGTCCTGCTGGTCGGGCCGCACCTCGGCCTGCTGCGCGATCTCGTCGAGCAGCAACTGGGTCTTCACGGTGCGCTCGGCGTCGGCCCGCAGCTCGGCGTCGAACTCCTCGCGGGTCTGGCCCTGGGACTCGACGTACTCGGTGAGCTTCTGCTCGTCGTGGTCGAACTCGTGCACCGCGTCGTGCGCGCGGGCCTCGAGCGTGGCCTGCACGATCGACTCCGGCAGCGGCACCTCGGCGGCGTCGAGCAGCGCCTCGAGCACGCGGTCGCGCGCCTGGCTGCCCTGCTCCATCTTCTTGACGCGCGCGTAGCGGGTGCGCAGGTCGTCCTTGAGCTCCTCGAGGGTGTCGAACTCGCTCGCGAGCTGCGCGAACTCGTCGTCGGCCTCGGGGAGCTGGCGCTCCTTGACCGTCTGCACGGTGACCGTGACCTCGGCCTCGGAGCCGGCGTGCTCGCCGCCCACGAGCTTGGTGGTGAACTGCTTGGTCTCGCCCGCGCTCATGCCCTCGAGCGCCTCGTCGAGGCCCTCGATGAGCTGGCCCGACCCGACCTCGTGGGACATGCCGGTGGCCTGGGCCTCCTCGAGCGCCTCGCCGTCGACGGTGGCCGAGAGGTCGATGACGACGAAGTCGCCGTCCCGCACCGCGCGGTCGACGCCGGTGAGCGTGCCGAACCGCGCCTGCAGGCCCTTGAGCTGGTCGTCGACGTCCTGGTCGGTGACCTCGGCCGCGTCGACGGACACGGAGATCGACGCGTAGTCCGGCACCGTGATCTCGGGCCGGATGTCGACCTCGGCGGTGAAGGAGAGCGTCTCCTCGCCGTCGGTCGGGCCGACCTCGATGTCCGGCTGGCCCAGCGGCTGGACCTCCGCCTCCGTGACGGCCTCGCCGTACTTGACGGGCACGACCTCGCGGATGACCTCCTGGACCACGACCTCGCGGCCGACGCGCTGGTCGAGGATGCGGGCGGGCGCCTTGCCCGGGCGGAAGCCGGGGATGCGCACCTGCTTGGCGATCTCGCGGTAGGCCCGGTCGAAGTTGGGCTTGAGCTCGTCGAAGGGCACCTCGACGGCGAGTTTGACGCGCGTCGGCGACAGGTGCTCGACGGTGGACTTCACTGGTCGTCTCTCCTCGGGGCAGGGCAACGTGCGGGTGACCGGCGCCGTACGGGACGTACGGACCCGATCGGGTCCGAGGCGTGACGCGGGAGGCCACCCTCACCGCTCACGGTCGAGGAGCACCGGAGGACCGGTACCTGCACCTGCTTGCGCGCCCGCCCGGGCGTGGGGCGAGTCTAGACGTGACCCCCGACCCCGCGCCGTGGCGCCCGGTCCGCGGCACCCGACGGACCGGTGAGGGACCCCCTCGAGCAGGGGGTCGGACGTTGTCAGCGAAGTGGCGTCGCGGACGATGAGTGTCCGTATGGGTACTTCGATCACCGGCTCGGCGCCGCGAGCGGCGGACTGCTCACGGTGCCTGGCGCTGTGCTGCGTCGTGCCGGCGTTCGCCGCATCGGCCGACTTCGCGATCGACAAGCCGGCGCACACCCCCTGCCCGCACCTCGGCGCCGACCACGCGTGCCGCATCCACGACCGGCTCCGCGAGCGCGGGTTCCCGGGCTGCGTCGTGTTCGACTGCTTCGGCGCGGGCCAGCAGGTGGTGCAGGTGACCTTCGGCGGGTCGGCGCGCCGCACCTCGGCGATGTTCGCGGCCCTCGACGTCCTGCGCCCACTGCACGAGGTGCTCGCGCTGCTCGACGAGGCCGCCCGCTCCTCCGCCGGGCACGACGCCCGGGACCTGCGCGCGCGGGTCGAGGAGATGGTCGCGCGCGACGCGGAGGCGCTCGCCGACCTCGACGTCGGGGCCGTGCGCCGCGAGGCGGGCGCGCTGTTCGACGAGCTCGTCGCCGTGGCCCACGCGGGCGCGCCGGGCCCCGACCTGCGGGGCGTGGACCTCGTCGGCGCCGACCTCCGCCGCCGCGACCTGCGCGCCGCCCGCCTGCGCGGTGCACTGCTGGTCGGGGCCGACCTGCGTGGCGTCGACCTCGACCGCGCCGAGCTCCTGGGCGCGGACCTGCGCGGCGCCGACGTCCGCGGCGCCCGCCTGGCCGGGGCCCTGCTGCTCACCGCGCCACAGCTCACCGCCGCCCGGGGCGACGCGACGACCACCGTCCCCGCGCACCTCGACCGGCCGACCCACTGGTTCCCGTAGCGTCCGGCGCCGTGACCCTGCGCTCGATCGCGCTGTTCGTCCTGGCCGCGGTGCTGGAGATCGGGGGCGCATGGCTCGTGTGGCAGGCGCTGCGCGAGGGCCGGACGTGGTGGTTCGCGGCGCTCGGGGTCGTCGCGCTCGGGCTCTACGGCTTCGTCGCCGCCTTCCAGCCCGACGCGTCGTTCGGCCGGGTGCTCGCGGCCTACGGCGGCGTGTTCGTCGCGGGCTCGCTCGCGTGGGGCGTGGTGCTCGACGGCTACCGGCCGGACCGTTTCGACGTCCTCGGCGCGCTGATCTGCCTCGCCGGGGTCGGCGTGATCATGTACGTGCCCCGCTGAGCCGCACGTCGAGCTCGTCGAGGTCGGCGACGAACCACAGCTCACGCCCCCGATTCGCCTCGCGCACCCAGTCGGCCACCGGCCCGGTCGAGGCACCGAGGTGGTCGAGGTCGCCGACCACGACCAGGCGCAGCCGGTAGTTGACGAACTTCTGCACGATCGCGCCCGCGACACCGCTCGCCAGCCGCGTGAACTCCGGGGTCAGGCGCGTGACCGGCACGGCGACGATCTCGGCCTCCGTGCCGTACGTCTCGCCCACGACGTCGAGCGCGTCGGCCTCGGTCGCGATCGGCGAGCCGTCGTCGGGCAGGAGCAGGATCCGCACGCCGTGGCGCACGGTGGTGGTCGGCGGAGTCGTCACGCCGGGGAGCCCACCACGCCGACGCCCGGCGATCGAGCGATTTCGGCGATGGCGGCGACCCTGCCGGCGAAGAGCCACCTGTCGCGGCAGGGCCGCCGCCGCGGCTGCCGAGTTGAACCGCCGGGCTGCAGCCTGCCTGATCACGGTGCGCGATCCGGGCGGGGTGGTCTACGTGCGGAGCGCCGGTCGGCCGAGCACGACCAGCGCGGCCCACAGAGCCCCGAGCACGGGGCCCACCGGTAGCGCGAAGCCCCACCAGAAGACGGCGCTCGGGAGGAGCACGACGACCGCGAGGACGGCGCCCGGCGCGGCTCCTGCGCCACACGAGCCCGCCCGCGACGACCTGCACGACACAGACGAGCAGGAAGAGCACGAGGAGCGGGACCGTGGTCGGGAAACCGGTCGCCTCGAACGGTCCCTCGCCGTAGGCCGGGAAGCCCCCGACCGTCGGGACACCGCGCCCGGCCGCGCCGCTCGCGATCGCGGCGGGGACGAGGACGCCGAACCCGAGACCGTCGAGCCAGAGCGCGGCGGCGGCGGCGCGGAGGAACCAGGCGTGCCGAGCCGTCGACAGGGTCGGGGCGGAGCGGTCCCGCGCGGCGGGGGCCATGGGGGGATGGTCGACCCGGGCGCCAGCGTCCGTCGAGAACAGCGGACCGGCGGTGGTTTCGCGACGTCTACCGCGTCCCGCGCGAGCCGTCGCAGGAGACCCATCTCGGCGACGTTCGCGGTCAGTTCCACGTGGACCCACGATTCGGCGCTCTCGGGAAATGCGCAGACCAGTGGCGCCCGTCAACTCTTGGCCTCGGCCGGCCCCGGGGGTTGCCCCTGCGCACTCACGGCGCGAGGAAGGCGTTCTGTCCGCTCGACCGACCCGCTGGGGGACTTCCCCGGGACGCCATTGATGCCGCACGAGGAAACAGAATCTCGACGAAGCCCCCGATGTTCTCGGCACAGCCCACTTCGTGCACCGACACCTCATGGGAAGTCCCGGATCGCTCGGAGGCCTCTGCCTCCACAGCGAACGATGCCGCAGAGGTCGACCCGGCCCGCGACCCGGGACTCCCAGGGAGGCCGCAGCTCGTACCGACCTGGACGCAGGACGCCTCAGGTCCGGTCGCGGCCTGCGGTCAAGCACCTACCTCGACGACTGACAGGACGCCGGTCGGTCAGCGGCCGGCCCCGTGCACTGGCCGCTCTGCCCAGCGCCGTTGCCGCCGTTGGTCGGCGGGGAAGGGCTGGCAAGTGCCGGCGCAGCGGTGCCCAGAGTTGCTGCCGCGATCAATGCAGCGGCGACGACTCCACGTCGAATTGAGGCCATTGTTCCCTCCTTCAAGGTTTGCTCGGACGGGTCAACGGAGTTCGAGAGTGTGCTTGGTCAACGTTGTCGTCAAGTCAAGAGACGAACACAGCTCGCTTTCCCCCAAGCCACTTGTTGAACGCGACAGGACATCGGGGCGACCGACTGTGAAGTAGTGCGCGCTGTCTGTATTCGCACACACATCGATAGTCAGGGAGACTCGATCGGAGTGGGTGCGAAGGCACCAATACCCACGACCGGTTGCAGTTGCGGTGTTGCCGACGAGCAGCGACGATCGTCGTCGCCACCAAATTCTGCCCGATATCGAGCAACGCTGAGCGAATACTCACCACGTCGGCCGACGCTCCGACCCGTTCGGAGGCTGGAGGGCTCCGGGCCTCTCCCTCGGCGGCGAGGTCTCTGCCCTGCCGGCGCCCGTGCGGGTGCGAGCGCCCCGGTCTTCCACAGCTCGCCTCACCGCTCGGTGGGCGCTTGCGGCCACCCGGCGGCCTGGCAGCCCGGGGTACGTCACCGTGGGTGAGGCCCCGTTCCCGACGACCACCTCTCCCCTGCCGCCGGCATGGTCGTTGGTGGGGCCCGCTCGTCCAGGTCCCGACGCTGCGAGCTGCTGGCGCTGCGCTGGTCCGAACCGGGACCTCGACGAGCTCCGCGTCCGCGCCGGCCTCCCCGGCGTCCGGCTCCCCGACCTGCGGCACGTCGTCGCGAGCCTTCACGCTCGCGATCTACGCGCACACCGACCTCGACGAGATGCGTCGCGCGCTCGACGCCATCGACGGGGAGGACGACCTGTGAGCCCCGTTGGTGCAGTAGCTGGTGCAGTAGCGGCCTCCGAGCCCGGCTCAGGAGGCGCGCCGGACCTGTTCGCGCAGGTCACGCACGGTCGGGGTGGCGGGATTCGAACCCACGGCCCCTCGCTCCCAAAGCGAGTGCGCTACCAAGCTGCGCTACACCCCGTGGTGGCGAGTCTAGGGGCGGCGGGTGTGGACCGCGGAGGCGCCGCTGCCTCCCGGTCCGCCGGGCCCGGTCTCAGTCGAGACCGCGGACGATGTGGTCGTCCTCCAGGGCCTCGATCTCGTCGACGGCCTTCTGCGCGTTGAACATCCCGGACTCCTTCCGTGTCGATGGGCTCGGACCTACCCATCGTGACGATGAAGGGACGCCTACCGGGACGTATCGGTTGGGTGTCACGCCGGCGCGATCGCTCGTCGATCGGTCAAGACGGCCTCGAGCCGTCGACGGCCCACCCGGAGGGTGACGGGAGGGCCGTCCGCTACGGTGGCGACCGGGCCGTGAGGCCTGCGCGGGCGTAGCTCAATGGTAGAGCCCCAGTCTTCCAAACTGGCTACGCGGGTTCGATTCCCGTCGCCCGCTCCACGCCATCCGTGCAGGTCAGGGCCCGCAGTACTTTCTTAGGACCACGAAGTCCTGCTAGCTTATCGGGCATGGCCTCGCTGGTCCTCAAGATGTCCGTCTCGCTCGACGGGTACGTCGCCTCCCCGGATCGGGGCGGCGCGTGGAAGACCGCGGGGAGCACCACCGACTCCCGGGACTGGACCCTCGAGACCGTGCGCGGCGCCGGCGCACTCCTCCTGGGCGCCACGGCCTTCACCGAGATGGCGCCCTTCTGGCCGTCGGCCTCCGGGCCGTTCGCCGGGCCGATGAACGCGATCCCCAAGGTCGTGTTCTCGCGCTCGCTCACGTCCACCGAGTGGGGCCCCACCACGATCGCGACCGGCGACCTGGCCGACACCGTCACGCGGCTCGCGCAGGAGCACGCCGACGGGTACCTCCTCGCCCTCGGCGGCGCGCGGTTCGCCCGGTCACTGGTCGAGGCCGGCCTGGTCGACGAGTACCGCCTCGTCGTCCACCCGGTCGTGCTCGGCGCGGGCGAGCCGCTCTTCACGTCTCCCCTGACCCTCGACCCGGTCAGCACCACCGCCTTCAGCGGCGGGATCGTCGCGCACGTCCTCTCCGCGCGCCCCTGAGCTCAGGCGGTCCGCGAGCGCTGCTCGTCGACCGGCTCGCAGGCCTCCACCAGCTCGCGCAGCGGCAGGGCCAGCTCGGCGGCCAGGGCCGCGATCGTGAAGAACGCCGGCGTCGGCACACGGCCGGACTCGATCTTGCGGAGCGTCTCCACCGGCATGTCGACCGCCGCGGCGACCGAGGTCATGCTCCGGGCGCCGCGGGCGTCACGCAGCACCTCGCCCAGGCGACGCCCGCGCTCGCGCTCCTGCGGGGTCAGCGGCACTCGCACCATGACCGTGATACTAATACCGGGATAGTTATCCCGGACTCCAGGAGCGACGCGGTGATCGAGCTCAAGACCCCCGACGAGATCGAGCTGATGCGCCGTGCCGGCCGCATCACCGCCACCGCGCTCGACGCCGTCCGGGACGCGGCGGCGGTCGGCGTCCGTCTCGACGAGCTCGACGCGGTCGCCGCCGAGGTCATCGCGGCCGC
Source organism: Actinomycetospora sp. (assembly GCA_029266415.1). Taxonomy (GTDB): domain Bacteria; phylum Actinomycetota; class Actinomycetes; order Mycobacteriales; family Pseudonocardiaceae; genus Actinomycetospora. The sequence goes on from JAQSWW010000074.1 coordinate 9,431, forward strand.
CGGCGCCGAGCCGCTGTTCCTCGGCTACCGGCCGACCTCGGCGTTCTCGCCCTACCCCGGCGTCACCTGCATCAGCGTCAACGACGCCGTGGTGCACGGCATCCCCGGCCGCTACGCCCTCGCCCCCGGCGACCTGGTCAGCGTCGACTGCGGCGCCCGCCACCGCGGGTGGAGCGGCGACGCCGCCGTCTCCTTCGTCGTCGGCGAGCACCCCGACCCCGAGGTCACCCGCCGCGACCACGCCCTGATCGCCACCACCCAGGCGGCCCTCGACGCCGGCATCGCCGCCGCCGTGCCCGGCGCCAGGCTCGGCGACGTCGCGCACGCGATCGGGCAGGTCGGCCGGTCCGCGGGCTACGGACTGATGGAGAACCACGGCGGGCACGGCATCGGCCGCGAGATGCACGAGGCCCCGCACGTCCCCAACGAGGGCCGACCGGGCCGCGGCGTGCGGCTGCGCCCCGGCCTGGTCCTCGCCCTCGAGCCGATGCTCATCGCGGGCGGGACCGACGCCTACGTCGAGAACCCGACGGCTGGACCCTGCGCACCCGCGACCACAGCCGCGCCGCCCACATCGAGCACACGGTCGCGGTCACCGCCGACGGCCCGGAGGTCCTCACCCGCTCGCCGAGCCACGCCGGGCGGCCCCAGGAGGCCTCCCGACGCCGCTGAGGTGGTCGGGCACCCTGCCGGCATGGCCCGCCTCGGCGCGTTCGTCCTCGGCACCCCGGACCCGGCGGCGCTCGCCGCGTTCTACCGCGAGCTGCTCGGGTGGGTCACCGTCGAGGGCGCCGACCCGGCGTTCATCCGCCTGCGCGACCCCGAGCGCGAGCGGCCCGGACTGAGCTTCCAGCTCGAACCCGACCACGTCACCCCCACGTGGCCGCCGCGCCCGGGGACGCAGCAGATGCAGGGGCACCTCGACCTGCTGGTCGACGACCTCGAGGCCGAGGTGGCCCGGGCGCTGTCGCTGGGCGCGACGCGTGAGGAGCACCAGCCCGCCGAGGGCGTCGTCGTCCTGCGCGACCCGCACGGGCACCCGTTCTGCCTCTTCGTGCCCGGCGCCTGAACCAGCGCTCGGCGACCGCCGTGACGTCACCGGCACTCCCGTAGTCTCGACGCCGGGCACCGGGAGGATGCGGGTGCCCGACGCCCGCCGCGCCCTGCGGAGCACGGACGCACGAGCACCGGTACCGCCGCCCGGGAGTCGGCCGCATGACTTCTCCCCGCACCGCGGCACCCGGCCCACCTGCCGTGAGCTGCCTCGATCTCGCCGACCCCGCCCGCCTCCGGTCCCTCGCGGAGGCCGGACTGACGGCGGAGGCGGACCCCGACATGGACCTCTTCGCCGGGCGGGTGCGGCGCTGGCTGCGGGTCCCCGTCGCGCTCGTGACGCTGGTCCACCCCGATGAACAGATCTTCCCCGGGGCGAGCGGGCTGCCCGAGCCCCTGGCCTTCCAGCGCCGGACGCCGCTGACGCACTCGTTCTGCCAGCACGTCGTGCTCAGCGCGAAGCCGCTGATCGTCGAGGACGCCCGGGAGCACGAGCTCGTCGCCGACAACGGCGCGATCCGCGACCTCGGTGTCATCGCCTACGCCGGCTTCCCGCTCACCGACGGGGCGGGCAACGTGCTGGGCTCGCTGTGCGCGATCGACACGGTGCCGCGGCGCTGGGACCCCGCCCAGCTCGACGCCCTCGAGGACCTGGCGCGCATGTGCTCGGTCGCCCTGCGCCTGCGGCTGGCCACCGTCGACGCCGATCGGGAGCACCAGCGGCGCGACGAGCTCGACGCGCGGCTGCGCCAGGAGCTGCAGCACCGCACCACGGCGACCCACATCCTGCAGCGGGCCATGCTCGCGACCCTGCCGGAGGTCGGCGGGCTGACCATGGCCGCGCACTACGCCCCCGCGGACAGCCGCGAGGACGTCGGCGGCGACTGGTACGACGTCGTGCGGCTCCCCGGCCGCGGCGCGGGCGACGGCGACGCGGGCCGCGGCGTCCTCGTGCTGTCGGTCGGCGACATCGCGGGCCACACCCTCTCGGCGGCCACCGAGATGGGCCAGGTGCGCTCGATGCTGCGGCAGGCGACGTGGGACCGTGCCGGCGAGCCCCCGTCGCGGGTCGTCGCGGCCTTCGAGGACGCCGACGACATCGTCGGGCCCCGGGCGCGCGGCACGCTCGTGCTCGCCCACCTCCAGGAGGAGCGCGACGGCACCTGGGTGATGACCTGGAGCAACGCCGGCCACCCGCCGCCGGTCCTGCTCACGCCCGGGCAGCCGCCGCAGCTGCTCGACGGCGTCGACCCGATGTTCGGCTTCCCGCACCTGCTGCCGCGCCCCCGCACGGACGCACGGGTCGCCGTGCCCGCCGGCTCGCTGCTGTTCCTCCACACCGACGGGCTCGTCGAGCGCCGCGGGGAGGACCTCGACGTCGGCACCGCGCGCCTCGTGGAGCGGCTCGACCAGCTGCGCGACGAGGACGCCGCGACGCTGCCCGAGCGGGTCGTCGCCGAGCTCTCGCCCGGCGAGGACGACGTCGTCGCCCTCGCCGTGCGGGTCGGGGCCTGACCTACAGGGCGGCGTACAGCGCCGACTCGAAGTCGCCGTAGAGCTTCCACGCCTCGTGCTCGCTGATGAACGGCAGCGAGTTCGTGTAGATCGACGCGCAGATGCCGGTGGAGCGGTCGATGAAGAAGTGCGTGTTGAGCAGGCCCGCCCAGGCCCCGGTCCACGCGCGCCGCCGCCCCGGCACGTCGTCGGTGTTGAGCAGCAGGCCGTAGCCCCACGTCCAGCCCGGCCCGAGGTGCAGCACGTCGGTGGTCGCCGGGTCGGCGGTGGCGATCTCCTCGGGGACCGGGAGGCCGCCGAGCTGGTCGGAGAACGCGGCGTCGACGGTGTCCTGGCCCAGGATGCGCACGCCGTCGAGCTCGCCGCCGCGCAGGAGCGCGCGCTCGAAGCGGATGTAGTCGCGCGGCGTGGAGTGCAGGCCGTGGCCGCCGGGCCACCACTCCGGCTCGTCCGGCAGGAAGTTGCCCGCCGAGGCCCAGGCGGTGTCCTCCCCGCGGACGTGCACCGGGGACTTGTTGCCCTGGCGTTCGTCGTCGAGCAGGAACATCGTGTCGTCCATGCCCAGGGGGCCGGTGACGTTCTCCTTGATCACGACGTCGAGCGTGGTGCCCGCCACGGCCTCGACGACCAGGCCGAGCCAGTCGGTGTTGATGCCGTACTCGAAGCGCGTGCCGGGGTCGGCCACCATCGGCGCCATGAGCGCCCGCCGGTCGCCGGGCACCACGTTCGGGAGGCCGGTGACCTGCTCGTACTTCGCCAGGTCGGCGTTCCAGAACCAGTAGCTCAGCCCGGACGTGTGGGTGACGAGCTGCCGGACCGTCGCCCGGCTCCCCGGCGCGCGCAGGCGCGGGGTGTCGCCGTCGAAGCCCTCGAGCACCTGGATCTCGGCGAACTCGGGCCGGTAGGTGTCCACCGGCGCGTCGAGGTCGAGCTCGCCGCGCTCGACCTGCTGCAGCGCCGCGACCGTGGCCACCATCTTGGTCATCGACATGATCCGGAAGTGGGTGCTCGTCGAGACCTGCTCGGACTCCTCCCCGGCCACGCGCGGTCCCGTGCCGCCCTCGTAGAACACGCCGTCGGCGTCCGCCGCGATGGCCGCGACGTGCGGGACGTCGCCCTGGTCGACCGCGGCCCGGAGGACCCCGTCGATCCCGGATCCGTCGATGGTCCTGCCCATGGTGTGGACTCCTCCCGCCGGGCGCCCTCGCCCGGCTGATCCACTCAGTGTGCGCGGCGCCACACTGGGTCGCGACCCGACCGAGGCGCGAGGAGGCACCGTGGCGCTGGAGTGGAACCCGTTGCTCCTCGAGCAGATCGACTGGCTGTGGCGGTACGCCTGGCGCCCGCGCCTGGACGGCCTCACCGACGAGCAGTACCTCTGGGAGCCCGTGCCGGGCGCGTGGAGCGTGCGGCCCCGCGCCGAGGCCACCTCGCCGATGGCCACCGGTGCCGGCGACCTCGTCATCGACTTCGCGTATCCCGAGCCCGACCCGCCGCCGGTGACGACGATCGCCTGGCGGCTCGGGCACATCGTCGTCGGCGTGCTGGCGATGCGGGTGGCAGGGCACTTCGGCGGCCCGGCCGTCGACTACGGCAGCCACCACTACGCGGCGACGGCGCAGGAGGCGCTCGCCCAGCTCGACGCGGCCTACGCGGCGTGGACGGCGGGCGTGCGGTCGCTGGGCGAGGACGGGCTGGCCGCGCCGTGCGGGCCGAGCGAGGGCCCGTTCGCCGAGGAGCCGATGGCGATGCTCGTGCTGCACATCAACCGCGAGCTGCTCCACCACGGCGCCGAGATCGCCCTGCTGATGGACCTGCACCCGGCGCGGTCGGCCTGATCGGGTGCCCCTGCCGGCGGGTAACCGCGATCATGGCTGACACACGCGACGGACCCGAGCTGCACCCGATGACCGAGGAACTGGCCACGGGCAGGAACTTCGCCTCGGTGTCGACGCTGCTGCCCAGCGGGCGCATCCAGACCCAGGTCCTGTGGGTGGGCATCAGGGACGGGTCCTTGGTGATCAACACCGAGACCCACCGCAAGCGCTTCGAGAACATCGAGAAGGACGCGCGGATCACCGTGCTGATCCGCGACGAGCAGGATCCCTACCGCTACGCGGAGGTCCGCGGGCAGGTCACGCGCACCACCACCGGCGACGAGGCGCGGAAGCACATCGACGAGCTGGCCCGGCGCTACACCGGCGACGACTACCCGCCCGACGCCATCAAGTCCGAGCGCGTGATCCTCTGGATCACCCCGGAGCGCCAGACGATCATCGACCAGAACGTCGACCTCAGCGACTGAGCGGCCCTCGGGCATCATGGTCGGCGATGGCGACCGGCGCGGCGGGGACGACGAGCACCACCGACGACCCGCCGGGACCGGTCGCCCCGCCCGGCCGTCCCCGATCGGCCCGCGGTCGCGCCCTCGTCGGGGTCGCCGGCGGGCTCGCCGCCGCCCTGCTCGTGGTCCTCGCGCTGCGCCTGCCCACCGGGCGGGCGCTGGGCGTCGAGGACAACGGCGACGGTTACCGGCTCTACTGCGGCGCGGGCCTGCGCCCGGACACCCTGGACGGCTTCGCCAGCTGGCAGGACGGGTGGGTGCAGACGTACGCGGTCGGGCCGCCGACGTGCGCGGACCCGGTGCCGTCGTCGGCGCTCGTGATCGCCCGGGCGACGACCTGGCTGACCTCGGGCACCTGGTCGCCGACCCTGCTCGGCGGGACCTACGCCCTGCTCGTGGGCCTGGTCGTCGGCCTCGGGGCGTGGGCGGCGTCGGCGGCGGGGCGGCGGCGCGCCCTCGCCGTCGCGGTCCCGGTGCTCCCGCTGGCCGCCGCGACGTTCCCGCGCTTCTTCGTCTCCACCTACAGCGAGCCCGCGGGGCTGCTCGGGTGCCTCACCACGGCCGTCGGCGTCGCCGCGGTGCTCGCCACCCGCCGCGAGCACCGTGCCGCCCGGATCACGGCGCTGGTGCTGGTCGCGGCGGGCGGGCTGGTCGCGACGACGGCCAAGGTGGCCTACGTCCCGGTGCTCGCGGCGGCGGTGCTGGTGTGCGCGGTGACCGCGGTCGGCGTCCGCCGGCCCCGCCGCGCCGGGCCCGCCGTCGCGATGGTGGCCGCGCTGCTGGCGGTGACGCCCGTCCTCGACGCCCTCGAGCGCCAGGAACAGTTCTACGCGTCGGTCAACGCGCACGACGTGCTGTTCACGACGGTCCTGCTCGAGCTCGGCCCGTCGGCGACCGCCGACCTGGGCCTGCCGCCCGAGGCCGCGGCGCTGACGGGCAACGGGTACTTCAACGGCCCGCCGCGCCCGGACGGCGTCGCGTGGTGGGAGGACGCGATCCTCGCGCGGCCCGCCGAGACGCGGGCCGCGGCGCTGGGCCTGCTCGCCGCGCACCCGGGCGCCGCCCTGCGTGCCGTCGGGGTGGGTCTGCAGGCGACCACGCGCGCCGACCTCCCGTACCTCGACTCCGGCCCGGCCTCGCCGTCGCGGCTCGCGTCGCCGTCGGGCGACCCCGGGTGGTCCGGCGCGCGCCAGCCCGACCTCGCCCGGGTCCTCGACGAGCCCGGCCGCCCGCCCTGGCTGCCGTCAGCACTGGTCGTGCTGGCGTTCGCGGCCGCGGCGACGGCGCGCTGGCGGGGCCGGGCGGGACGCTGGTCGCTGGCGGCGGGGCTCGCCGCGGCCACCGCGCTCGCCCTCGTCGTCGTGGCCGTCCTGGGCGACGGCTACGTCGAGGTGTTCAAGCACGTGTGGCTCGCGGCGTACCTCCTCGCCCTCGCCGGGCTCGCCCTCGCCGGCGCCGCCGCGACGGCCGTCGTCGCGGCGGTGCGCCGGACCCGCTAGCGGTCGGTCCGCACGTCGCCCGCCGGCCGCAGCGGGTCGTGGCCCAGGCACATGAGGAAGCGCCGCCACTGCGCGGAGTCACCGGCGTCGGGCTCGAGGTCCTCGCCGCGCTCGCGGTGCACGATCTCGACCACCCGCTCCATGACCCCGAGGTCGTGGTCGTCGAGGTCGACCTTGCGCTTGCCGAGGATGGCGAGCACGTCCTTGCCCGTCGGGGGCATCTGCTCGCCCGGGACGAAGTCCGCGTCCTCGGTGGCCTCCTCCGTGAGCAGCCAGCGCTCCAGCTCGCGAGAGTCCATGTTCACCACGCGGTGGAACTCGCTCCAGAGGTCGTCGTATCCGGTACTGGACGTCATGGCGGCGGGTGCCCGCCACGGGCGGCCCGGCAACCGCCCCGACCGGGGTGCACGGGGGTAGGAAGGCGGGGTGCGCGCGTACGGGTTCCTCGAGGCCGGCGGTCCCGACCAGCAGGCGTTCCTCGACGTCCCGGTGCCCGTGCCCGGGCCCGACCAGCTGCTGGTGCGGGTGCGGGCCGCCGGTGTGAACCCGGGTGACTGGCGGCTGCGCAACGGCGAGTACGGCACGGTCGGCCCGGCGGTGCTCGGCCGGGAGGTCGCGGGCACGGTCGTCGCCGTCGGCCCGGGCGTCACGGCCTTCTCCCCCGGCGACGAGGTCTTCGGCGGCTGCCCGGGCATGGTCGGCGGCTGGGCCGAGGAGGCGCTGGTGACGGCGTCGTTCGCCGCGCACCGCCCGGAGGGGGTGTCGGCGACCGACGCGGCCGCGCTCCCGGTCGCCGCGGGCACCGCCCACGACGCCCTGGACGCGCTCGCGCTGCCCGCCGGCGCGACGCTGCTCGTCAACGGCGCCGGCGGCGGGGTCGGCATCCCGACCGTCCAGCTCGCCCGGGCCCGCGGTCTGCACGTCGTCGGCACCGCGTCCGAGGGCAAGCAGGACCTGCTGGCCGAGCTGGGGGCCACTGCCGTCGTCGGGGGCCACCCGCAGGTCGCCGATCACGTCCGGGCCGCGGCCCCGCACGGCGTCGACGGGGTGTTCGACCTGGTCGGGGGCGAGGCGCTGCGCGCGGTGGCCCCGCTGACCGACCCCGCGCGGCTGTTCTCCGTCGCCGACAAGCCCTTGGTCGCCGAGCTCGGCGGCCGCGACGTCCCCCGCGACCGCAGCACCCGCGTGCTCGACGCCCTCGCCGCCCTCGTCGCGTCGGGCGACCTCGACCCCTACGTCCGCACCCTGCTCCCGTTCGACCGGGCCGGCGAGGCGCTGGCCCTGGTGGAGGACGGCCACACCCTGGGCAAGGTCGTCGTCACGCTGGTCGGGTCCTGATCAGGACGACGGCTCGTCGTCGCGGTCCCGCTCCTCGCTCCGTGTCCGGTCGTACACCGGCGCGGGGGCCAGACGCCGCAACAGGTGGTAGCCGAGGATCACGACGATCGTGCCCAGCGCGATGCCCGACAGCGACCCGCCGCCCGCGGACAGGGCGACGTCGCCGATGCCGATGACGATCCCGGCGGCGAGCGGCACCAGGACCTCGGGGCGGGAGAAGTCGACGCGGTTCTCCACCCAGATCCGGGCCCCGAGCAGGCCGATCATGCCGTAGAGCACCACGGTGACACCGCCGAGGACGCCGCCGGGCGTGGCCGCGACGACCGCGCCGAACTTCGGGCAGAAGCCGATCGCGATGGCGACGAGCGCGGCCACCCAGTACGCCGCGGTGGAGTAGACGCGGGTGGCCGCCATGACGCCGATGTTCTCGGCGTAGGTGGTGGTCGGCGAGCCCCCGACGCCGCCGGCGACGGCGGTGGCGATGCCGTCGGCGGCCAGCGCGCGCCCGAGGTAGGGGTCGAGGTCCTCGCGGGTCATGTTGGCGACGGCCTTGACGTGGCCGGTGTTCTCGGCGATCAGCGCGATCGCCACCGGCACGACGAGCAGGATCGCCGAGGCGCTGAACGCGGGCAGGTGCAGGCCGGGCGCCTCGGGCGTGCCCAGCGGCAGCCCGATCCACGGCGCGTCGGCCACCCCGGACAGGTCGACGCGCAGGTGCGTGGAGACGACGCCGGACGCGTCGGGGGCGGTGATGGGCCCGAGCACCGCGTCGAGCAGCAGGGACAGGCCGAACCCGACGACGAGGCCGACGAGCACCCCGAGCCGTCCGAGCATCCCGCGCCCGGCCACGGCGGTGACCATGACGACGAGCATGGTGATCAGCGCGACGGCCTCGTCCTGCGGCCAGTAGGTGCCGGCGACGACCGGGGCGAGGTTGAAGCCGATGAGCAGCACCACCGCGCCCGTCACCGCCGGCGGCAGCACCGCCGACACGGTGCGCGCGCCGCCGAGGTGGACCGCGAGCCCGACCAGTGCGACGACGACGCCGCAGACCGCGATGGCGCCGGTGACCTCGGCGCTGGTGCCGCCGTCCGCGCGCACCGCGGCCACGACCCCGACGAACGACGCGCTCGTGCCGAGGTAGCTGGGCACGCGGCCCCGCGTCATCAGCAGGAACAGCATCGTCGCGAGACCCGAGAGCAGGATCGCGAGGTTGGGGTCGAGGCCCATGAGCACGGGGAAGACGAACGTCGCCCCGAACATCGCCAGCACGTGCTGGGCGCCCAGGCCCACCGTGCGGCCCCACGAGAGCCGC
>JAQSWW010000247.1 GCA_029266415.1 Actinomycetospora sp.
TACGGCGGCCAGCAGTACGGCGGCCAGCAGTATGGCGGCCCCGGCGGTGCCGGTCCCGGCCAGCCGGGTGGGCAGCCCGGTGCGTACCCGGGCCCGCCCGACCACGGCCGCGGCGCGCCCGGCGAGCCGTCGGACGGACGAGGCGGTCAGCTCGGCGAGGCCCACGGCAGCAGCCCGGTCGCGCAGGGCGGCTACGCCGACGAGGGCGGCCTGGGCCGGGACCACGGTGGCCACGGCGACGACGGCGACTCCCCCCGCGGCACGATCATCGACCCGGAGCGGGCGGCGCAGTGGCGCTCGCAGTGGGAGGACGTCCGGATGATGTTCGTCGACCGTCCCCAGGACGCGGTGGGCCGCGCCGACGGGCTGGTCGGCGACGTCCTCGAGGAGCTCTCGCGCACGTTCTCCACCCAGCGCAGCGCCCTCGACCCCAACGCGCTCGGCGGGGAGCCGTCCACCGAGGAGATGCGCCGGGCCGTCCAGCGCTACCGCGAGTTCTTCGACCGGCTGCTCACGCTGTAGCCCGTCGCGCGCCACTACGGTGCGCGGATGGTCTCCACCCGCGACTTCGGCCGCGTGCTGGACCGGCTCTCGCCGGTCGTCGGTGCGGTGACACGGGCGCACATCGCGCTCTACCGCCGCACCGGCGGCCGGCTCGGCCACTCCGTGCCGGGCATGCCGACGATGCTGCTGCTCGACCACGTCGGGGCGAAGAGCGGTCAGCCGCGCACCACGCCGCTGCTCTACTTCACCCACCCCGACCGGCCCGACGACCTGGTCGTCGTCGCGTCCTACGGCGGGCACCCGCGTCACCCCGCGTGGTTCCACAACCTGCGCGCGCACCCGGACACCACCGTCCAGGTACGCGACGAGGTCCGGCCCGTGCGCGCCCGCCTCGCCACCGACCCCGAGCGCGAGCGTCTCTGGCCGGCGGCGCTCGCGACGTACCGGTCGTTCGAGGGCTACCAGCGGCGCGCCGAGGAGGTCGGGCGCACGATCCCGTTCGTGGTGCTCACGCGCCGCGAGGAGCCCTCAGCCGCGTAGCCGCACGTGGTCGGGGGTGAGCTCCTTGATCGAGGACACCCCGAGCAGCGCCATCGTCCGGCGGATCTCGGCCGTGAGCATGGTCGCGAGGTGCTCGACGCCGCGCTCGCCGCCGGCCATCAGCGCGTAGAGGTAGGCGCGGCCGACGAGGCAGCCCGACGCGCCCAGCGCCACCGCGGCCACGATGTCGGCGCCCGACATGATGCCCGTGTCGAGCAGGACCTCGGCCTCGCCGCCGACCTCGGCGACGACCGAGGGCAGCGTCTCGAGGGGAACGGGCGCGCGGTCGAGCTGGCGCCCGCCGTGGTTGGACACGATCACCGCGTCGGCGCCCGCGTCGACCACCCGCCGGGCGTCGGCCGCGGTCTGCACACCCTTTACCACGAGGGGGCCGTTCCACGTGGATCGGAGCCACGTGAGGTCGTCGAGGGTCAGCGCCGGGTCGAAGATCGAGTCGATGAGCTCGGCGACCGTGCCCTCCCACGACGTCAGGGCCGCGAACTCCAGCGGCTCGGTGGAGAGCAGGTTGAGCCACCAGTGCGGGTGGCGCGCCATGTCGAACAGCGTCCGCGCGGTGAGCGCCGGCGGGATGGTCAGCCCGTTGCGGGCGTCGCGCAGGCGGGCCCCGCCGACGGGGGTGTCCACGGTCAGCATGATCGCCTCGTTGCCGGCCGCCGCCGCGCGCCGGACGATCTCCTGGCTCGCCGCCCGGTCACGCCAGAGGTAGAGCTGGAACCAGCGCCGCGTGTCGGGCGCGGCCGTCGCGAGGTCCTCGGGCGACGTGGTGCCCATGGTCGAGAGGGTGTGCGGCACCCCGATCCGGCCCGCCACGCGCGCGACCGCCGGCTCGCCGGCGTGGTGCATCATCCGGGTGAACCCGGTGGGGGCGAACGCGAACGGCAGCGCCGAGGGCCCGCCGAGCATCGTCGTCGAGGTGTCGATGTGCGAGACGTCGCGCAGCACCGACGGCCGGAACTCCAGCGCGGCGAAGACCGCCCTCGCCCGGTCCAGCGACACCTCGCCCTCCGCGGCGCCGTCGGTGTAGTCGAAGACGGCGCGCGGCGTGCGCCGGCGCGCGATCTCGCGCAGGTCGGCGACCGTGTGGGCGCGCGCGAGGCGGCGCCGCACGGGGTCGGGCTCGGGGCGGGCCAGGCGCAGCAGCGGGCGCAGCTCCGCCGGGCGCGGCAGCCGGCGGGCCGTGCGGGCGGGTGCCGGGTACTCCGGACGGGACGTCATCGGCCTCGCTCCTCGTCGCGCGACGGCGGTTCTCCCCAACCGAACGGCCCCGCGCGTCGCGCGTCAAGGAGACGGGGGCACCGAACCCGGCGGAGCCGGGGATGGTCCGCCCGTGGGGGACCCCGGTGCGGTACAACCATCGCGAAGGCCGACGCCGGCGGTCGGCGGCCCGATGGCCATCGGGGGAGAGGACGAGGTCGTGAGCTACCCGCAGCGCTCGTGGGACGACGGCGACGTGGAGGTGGTCGGCAAGCGCCTGTGGGCGGGCGGCGTCGCCACGGCGGTCGTCGCGGCCGGCATCGCGATCGTCGGCGTCCTCATCATCTCCAACGTCTTCGACCTCGGCATCCAGACCGCGGAGCGCAGCGGCGCCCTCGTCGACAACGCCATCACGATCATCCCCGTCTGCGCGGCGATCGCGGCGCTGGCGGGCACGGCCCTGCTGCACCTGCTGCTGCTGACCACGCCGCGCCCGGCGACGTTCTTCTCGGCGCTCGTGGTGCTCGCGCTCGTGGTGCTGCTCCTGCAGGTGTTCCTGGCCCGCGGCAGCGTCGTCGACCACATCGCCACCGCCGTGCTCTACGCCGCGATCGGGCTGGCGATCATCTCGATGCTCTCGGGCGTCTCGCGCACCGCGGTGCGTCCCGTGCCGGCCGGCAGCGGCTGGGGCGGCCGTCAGTACGACGGGCGTTACGACCAGCGCTACGGCAGCTACGAGCAGCCGTACGACCCGCGTGGGCCGTACGCGGACCCGTACGGCGGCCAGGACGACCGCACGACGCGCCACGACCCGCGCGGTCCCCAGGGCGGCCGCTGGCAGTGACGCGCGGTAGCCGTTCGGCCCCACCGTGACGTTGATTCTATTGACGCCCCCATCCCTTGACCCCTCACACGGACGCTGACGACGATCGAGCGGCGTGATGCTCTGCGTGGGCGACACCTCCTGCCCGCGTCCAGCTCCGTCGCCCTCGGTGGGCGACGCCGGGACGAGAGGTCAGTGATGGCAACGACAGCGGTCAACGGCACGAACGGCAGGCGTGAGCACGGCGTCCTCCAGCGGACGGCGACGCCGCCGGCGCGGCACATGAGCCTGGAGGAGGCACGGACCACCCTGCGGCTGGCCCTCCCGGAGCCCGGCAGCAAGTTCAGCCAGGACGACGAGTGGTGCGTCGTCGCCGAGCCCGACGGCACGTGGGGCGAGTACCGCTTCCACGACTACGACCGCATCTTCCGGATGCCGGGGCTGTACGAGAAGATCTTCTACGACGTGCTGGGCTGCGACTCGCCGCGGTTCATGGTCGGTCTGTTCAGCGAGGCCCTGGCCACGGCCGGGGCGTCGGCCGAGACGCTGCGCGTGCTCGACCTCGGCGCCGGCAACGGGATCATGGCCGAGGAGCTCGCCAAGATCGGCGTCGGGCACGCCGTCGGCGTCGACATCCTCCCCGAGGCGGAGGAGGCGGCCGAGCGCGACCGCCCCGGCCTCTACGCCGACTACCACGTCGCCGACCTGACCGCGCTGTCCGCGGGGCAGCGTGAGGCGCTGGCCGCCCACCGGCTCGACACGCTGACGGTCGTCGCGGCGCTGGGCTTCGGCGACATCCCGCCGGCGGCCTTCCGCACCGCCTACGACCTCATCGCCCCCGACGGCTGGGTCGTGATGACGATCAAGGACGCGTTCCTCGACGAGACCGACACCTCCGGGTTCGCCGGCATGATCGGGGAGTCGATCCGCTCGGGTGCGCTCGAGGTCGTGCGCCGCGAGCGCTTCCAGCACCGGCTCGCCACCGACCGCACCCCGCTGCTCTACGAGGGGATCGTCGCGCGCAAGCGGGGGCCGCTCGCGGGGTGAGACGCGTGTCTACGACTCGTCGGTAACCGTGTGATCCACGTCGCCTCCGGGCACACTCCACCTCGGAGGGTGCCGAACGTGGTGCGCTCCGCGAGACGACGTGGAGGTCGCCGACATGACCGTGGAGCAGCACCGCAGCCGGACACCGGTGGGCCGCGACGCCGCCGCCGGCACCGTCGACGTGGCGACGGCGCTGGAGGCGGTGGTCCCTGCCGACGTCCTGGCCGAGGTCGACCCCGCCCTGTGGGGCCGGACGGTCGTCCAGCTGGCCCAGGGCCTCGTCACGCACCCCTCCGACGTCGGCCGGGTGGTCGCGGGACACGCGGCCCTGGCGGCGCGCATCGGCACCGCGACGCTCGCGCGGGCGATGGGCTCGTCGGCGGAGGGCCCGGTCCCGGTGGAGAAGGACGGGCGCTTCAAGGACACGACGTGGGAGGAGAACCCCGTCTACTGGGGTCTGCGCCAGCAGTACCTCGCCGTGGTGCAGACGCTGCACGACCTCGTGGACGCCGCGTCGCTCGACGAGGCGTCGCGCGAGCGCGCCGCGCTGCTCATGGACGTGCTGGGCAGCGTGCTCTCGCCCACCAACGTGCTGCCCGGCAACCCGTCGGCGCTCAAGCGGGCGTTCGAGACCGGCGGGT
>JAQSWW010000248.1 GCA_029266415.1 Actinomycetospora sp.
CAGGCGCGGGCCGTCGACGACGACGAACGGCAGGCCCCGGTCGACGATCGCGGCGAGCTTGCCGTCGACGGGGATGTCGCAGTAGCAGATCACCGCGTCCACGAGCGCGACGCGCGCGACCGCGCCGGTCGGGCCGCCGCTGATGAGCACGAGGGCGAGGTCCTCGTCCTCGCAGATCTCGCTGACGCCCTGGAGGAAGAGCACCGCGGCCGGGTCGCTGAACGCGAAGGACATCGGGTCGTCGTAGACCAGCCCCAGCGCGTTGACCCGGCCCCGCGAGAGCATCGCGGCCAGCGGGTGCGGACCGGCATAGCCCAGCTCCCTGGCGGTGTGCAGCACGCGCAGGCGCAGCTCCGGGCTCAGGCGCTCGGGGTGGTTGTAGGCGTTGGACACCGTCGCGCGGGAGACCCCCAGCGCACCCGCCACCGTCGCGAGCGTGACCCGCCCGCTCGTCCGGCCCGTCTCCACGTCCCCGATCCTCCCGCGCGTCGCTGCGGCCCGGGGCCTGGCCTCGTGGTGAACCGGTTCAAAGCGACCGCGCCCATGGCGCGTCCCCTCTTGTGCATCCGTACTTTGAACCGGTTTAGTAGGCGGCGACGACACGAGGAGGGGCGCCGTGGACGGGCGACGCGCATGGCAGTGGTGGCGGGAGCGGTTCGGCCCGGGGCGCACGGCGGCCCGCGAGGTCGCGCGCGAGGCCGAGCGGGTGGTGGCCCGGGTCGCGGCCCGTGACCGCCTCTCGGCGGTGGAGGCCGAGATCGCCCGGCTGCTCGCGAACGAGGACGTGCCGGCGCGCGGGCGGCGCCTCGCGGCGCTGGGGCTCGCGCGCGACGACCTGGAGGCGGAGCTCGCCGCGTCGGGCGCACCCGGCGACCTCCCGGTGCGCCGGCCCGCGCGCGGCGTCGCGCAGGGGTAGACAGGAGGCGCGGCGGCTGGGCGGGTGGTCCCGTGATCGGACTCCGAACGGTCGAACCGGCGGCCGCCCACGGGCGAACACTGCGCGGAGACCGATGAGGAGGTGAGCGCGCGTGGCCCTGTCAGCGAGGACGGCCCGCGCGTCGGCGTGAGCGGCTGTGCGCAGGCGGCCGACGTGGTCGGCGGCGCGTTCTCGGCCCTGGAGCCCGACGAGGAGTTCCTCCTCCAGGAGCACCTGGCGAGCTGCGCGGAGTGCCGGCGTCTCCACGACGAGACGTGCGAGGTCGTGGCCGCCCTCGGTGACGCCGTGCCGTCGGTCGAGCCGCCCCCGGGGCTGCGCCGGCGGATCCTCGACGCCGTGCAGGCCGAGCCCGCGCCCCCGCGTGCCCGACCCACGACACGGCGCCCGACCCCGTCGACCGCGCCGGCCCCGTCTCCCGGTGGCGCCCCGCGGCCGGTGCCGACACCCCGCGCCCGACGGTGGGCCACCGCGATGCTCGGGCTGGTCGCGGCGGTGGTGCTCGGCGTCGCGCTCGTGGCCGTCGGCGGGGTGCTCTCCACCCAGGACGGCGGCCCGGACACCCCCGCGGCCGCTCTCGATGCGCGGGCCGACCAGGTGGTCGCCGACGCACGGTCCCGCGACCCCGGGGTCCGCGCCGCCGTGCTGCGCGGCGAGCGCGGCGACGCCGCCGCGGTCGTCCTCGACCCGGCCGACGCCACGGCGCCGCTGCGGATGGTGCCGCTGGCCCTGCCGCCGGCGGGACCGGTGCGCGACTACGTGGTCTGGGCCACCGGGCTGCCGGGCAACGCGCCGGTGGCCGTGGCCGTCATGGACCCGGGGGACGGCGTGACCCGCCCCGTCGAGACGGTGGGCGGTCCCTCGGGTCCGGCCGCGCCCGCGCCCCGCGGGTGGGCGGTATCGCTCGAGCCGGACGGCCCGGTGCCCGCCCGGCCCTCGACGGTCGTCGCCGTCGGACTGGCGGCCTGACCGACCTCGCCCGGGTGCGCCACGCCCCGCTGCGCCGTTCGTCGCGTCTCGCTGGTCCCCGGTCGCAACCGCCGCGTGCCGCGTGCGCGAGAGCGGTGTCGCCGTCGCGCCACGCGATTACCGTGGTGGGCGTCGGCGATCACCTGGCCGGCGGGCGCAGCGGAGCGGGTCGGGGAGGTGGCGCGGTGACGGGTGTGGCGACCCTCGCGGACACCGACCTGCCCGGCGGCGCCGGGCCCGGCGAGGCGTCCCCGGGTCGCCCGATGCTCGCCAGCGGCGGCGACCTCCCGCGCGGCGCGGGCTGGGCGTTCGAGTTCCTGTGGGACGGGCTGCGCTGCCTCGCGAAGACGGGCGAGGACGGGCTGCGCCTGGTCACCGACGCCGGGCGCGACGTGACCTCGCACTTCCCCGAGCTCGGCGTGGCCGCGCCGTGGACGGCCACGAGCGGGCTCGTGCTCGACGGCGTCGTGGTGGCCCTCGACGGGGTCGGGCGGCCCAGCGCGGGCAAGCTGCGCCGGCGCCACCGCGTCGCGCACCCCTCGGAGATCCTGCAGGCGCGGGTGCCGGTGTCGTACTACGTCTTCGACGTGCTCGAGGTCGCGGGCGCCTCGACGCGCCGGCTGCCCTACCGCCAGCGCCGCGAGCTGCTCGGCGAGCTCGACTTCTCGGGCAGCAAGGTCGTCATCCCGCCCTACTTCGCCGGTGTCGACGCCGACGCGGTGATCGAGACGGCGCGCCGCTACGGGCTCGACGGCATCGTCGCCAAGCGCCTCGAGTCCACCTACCAGGTCGGGCGGCGCTCGCGGAGCTGGATCGAGACGCCCGTGCGCCGCAGCCAGGAGGTCGTCGTCGGCGGCTGGGTCCCGGCGCGCGGACGCCCCGACGTCGTGGGCGCGCTCCTCGTGGGCGTGCCGGGCGAGGCGGGGCTGCGCTACTCCGGGCGCGTCGTCACCGGCATCACGGCCGCCGCCCGCCGCGAGCTCCACGGGGTGCTCGACGTGCTCGAGCGCCCCGACAGCCCGTTCGCCGAGGCCCTGCCCGACGAGGCCGGCGGCGCCGTCCACTGGCTCGCGCCGCGGCTGGTGGGACAGGTGGAGCACCGGCGCTGGACCGCGACCGGCCTGCTCGAGCGCCCCGCGTGGCAGGGCCTGCGGCCGTCGCACCCGGCCACGGTCGCCGCGCCGGTGCTGGCCGCCCCGGTGGTCGACACCGACCTCGAGCTCGACGACCTCGAGACCACCGACGGCCCGGAGGCCCCCGGCGCCCCGATCCGCCGGGCGGGCAGCGAGCTCGTGGCCGCGCCGACGGCCGCGGACGTCGAGTCGGCGCTGCGGTCGCGGTTCTCGGCGCACTTCGTGCACAACACGCTCACCGCGATCGCCTCCTACGTGCGCACCGACCCGTCACGCGCTCGCGAGCTGCTCACCGAGTTCGCCGACTTCACGCGCTACTCGTTCCGCTCCGGCGGCGAGATGACCACGGTCGGCGACGAGCTGCTCAACGCCGAGCGCTACCTCACGCTCGAGCAGGCCCGGTTCGGTGCGCGGTTGCGCGCCGAGGTGGCGGTGGCCCCGGAGGTGCGGGGCGTCCTCGTCCCGCCGTTCGTGGTGGCGCCGCTGGTCGAGAACGCGGTGCGCCACGGCATCGAGCCGGTGCCCGGGGGCGGCGCGGTGAGCGTGTTCGCCGCGGGCTCGGGGCCGGACTGCGTCATCACCGTGTCCGACGACGGCGCGGGCATGGGTCCCGACGCGACACGCGCCGCGTCCCAGGTCGACCAGCGCCACGGCGGCATCGCCGAGGTGTCCCGCCGGCTGCGCGCCGCGTTCGGCTCGCAGTGCGACGTGCACGTCGACACCCGCCCCGGCGTCGGTACGGCGGTGCGGCTCCGGCTGCCGGCGGTCACCGCCGCCCACGCGTCGGACCAGGTCCTCGTCGGCTGAGTCGTCGCTCCGGTCTGCGCGGCGGGGAACCGGCGGCCCGGTCCCGCGCGAGTCGTGGTCCGCGTCGTGGTCCGGGGGAGGAGGGCTCGGTGGAGGTCCTCGCGGTGGACTGGTCGGGCGACCGGCGGGCCGCGCACCGGCGCATCCGCGTCGCGCGTGCGGCGCCCGGGCGGCTGCTCGGGGTGCGGGGCGGGCTGGACCGCGAGGGCGTGGTCGAGCTCCTGCTCGCCCGCGCCGCCGCCGGCCCCCTGGTCGCCGGCCTGGACTTCTCGTTCGGTCTGCCCGCGTGGTTCGCGCGCGAGCGCGGGTGCGCCGACGTGGCGGCGCTGTGGGACCTCGTGGCCCGCGAGGGCGAGGACTGGCTCGAGGCGTGCCGGCCGCCGTTCTGGGGGCGCGGACCACGTCCCCGCCCGCCGGTCGACCCCGCGCGCCCGGGCCTGCGCGTCACCGAGGCCGCCGCGCGCGCCGACGGGCTCGACCCGTGCTCGACGTTCCAGATCGGCGGCGCCGGGGCGGTCGGCACCGGGTCACTGCGCGGGATGCCGCACCTCGCGCGGCTGCGGGCGGCCGGGTTCGCGGTGTGGCCGTTCGACGACGCGGGGCCGGCGACGATCGTCGAGATCTATCCGCGGGTGCACACCGGGCCGGTGGTGAAGCGCTCGCCGGCCGCGCGACAGCGCCTCGTCGACGCCGACGAACGGATCCCGGCGGGCCTGCGCGCCCACGTCGTGGCGACCGAGGACGCCTTCGACGCGGCGCTCTCGGCCCTCGCCATGGCCGAGCACCTCGAGGAGCTGGGCTCCCTGCGCGCGGCGCCGCCGGAGCGCGCCGAGGCGATCGAGGGCGCGCTGTGGCGCCCGACCCGCTGACGACA
>JAQSWW010000075.1 GCA_029266415.1 Actinomycetospora sp.
GCGGCGGCTGCACGAGCGGGACGAACAGCGAGTCGCGGCGCGCCCAGGCGGTGGCGAGGATGCAGCCACCGGCGAAGCACGCCGTGAAGACGACGCCCAGCTCGCCCGAGGCCACCAGGTCGACCGCGACGCCGGCGACGGTGAGCACCGCCGCGAGCGCGAGCGCTCCCCACCAGCGCAGACCGCGCACCGTGCGCACGACGGACCGCTCGCCGGGGCCGACCGCCCCGGGAGCGACGGCGTCCTCCCGCGCGCTGGTCATGAGGCCCAACGCTAGCGGGCGTTCAGCTGTGTGCTGTCGGCCCGCCACGACGCCGGGCGTGGCGTGACGTGCACCACGGTGATCGGCAGCGCCCTGCATCCTCCGCGCGGCCTCACGCCGTCTCGGCCGGCGCGCGGGGCCGGCGCTCGACCTGCTCGGGTGCCTCGAGGTCGGCGCTGGTGACCGACAGGTCGGCGAAGCGCCGGGCGCTGACCAGCACCCGCGACTCGAGGGAGCTGACCGTCTCGTTGAAGGACCGGACGCTGCCGTCGAGCGAGCGCCCGAGCCGCGCCAGGTGTCCCGAGAGCACCGCGAGCCGCCCGTGCAGCTCGCGGCCGAGGGCGTGGACCTCGGCGGTGTTGCGGGCCAGGGCCTCCTGGCGCCAGGCGTAGGCCACCGTGCGCAGCAGGGCCACGAGCGTCGTCGGGGTGGCGATGACGACGTCGATGCCGAACGCGTGCTCGAGCAGCGCCGGATCGGCCTCCAGCGCCGCGGACAGGAACACCTCGCCGGGCACGAACATCACCACGAACTCGGGCGTCGGCTCGAAGCGGCGCCAGTAGGCCTTGGCGCCCAGCGCCTCGACGTGCGCGCGGACCTGCTTGGCGTGGGCCGCGACGCGCTCGCGCCGCGCGGTGTCGTCGCGGGCCTCGGTGGACTCGAGGTACGCCGCGAACGGCACCTTGGCGTCGACCACGACCTGCTTGCCGCCCGCGAGGTGCACGACGAGGTCGGGGCGCAGAGCGCCGTCGTCCCTGCCCCGGGCGTGGGCCTGGCGGGTGAAGTCGCAGTGCTCGACCATGCCGGCGAGGTCGACGACGCGCTCGAGCTGCAGCTCGCCCCAGCGCCCGCGCACGTGCGGGGCGCGCAGCGCGCCGACCAGCGCCCGCGTCTCGCCCGCCACCCCGGCCGCGTTGGTGGCCACCACGCCCACCTGCTCGCGCAGCGCCGCGAAGGCGGCCTCGCGCTCGCGGGCGGCGCCGGCCATCTGCGCCTCCATGCGCCCGAGCGCGCTCGCCACCGGCTCGAGCACGCGGTCGAGGGCCTCCACCGACGCCGCGCGCGCCGCCGGCGAGACCGCCCGCTCGCGCTCGTGGGCCCCGCGCCGCTCGGCGTCGAGCTCGGCGCGCGCCGCCGCCACCTCGGTGCTCGCGCGGCGCACCGCCTCGGACACCGCCGCGTCCCGCCGAGCGCCCGCCAGGTGCAGCGCCGCCCACGCGCCGAGGCCCGCGCCCAGCAGGAGCCCCAGCAGCAGCCCGGCCAGCACCCCGCTCGTCGTCATGGGGGTGAGGATGGATCACACCCCCGACACCGCGGGCCGGCGCCGGTGATCCGCCTCCATCGCCAGCAGCCTCTCCTTGCGCTCCAGCCCCCAGCGGTAGCCGCCGAGCCCGCCGCCGCGGCGCAGGACCCGGTGGCACGGCACGAAGAGCGTGGCGGCGTTGTGCACGCACGCGCGGGCCGCCAGCCGGTGTCCCTGCGGGTGGCCCGCCGCGGCCGCCAGCTCGCCGTACGTCGTGGGCTCGCCGGCGGGTACGGCGCGCAGCGCCTCCCAGATCGCCGTCGTCGCGGGCCCGCTGATCTGGCGCACCGGGATCGCGGCCGCCGGGGCCGGGTCACCGTCGTGGAACGCCGCGACCGCCGCCGTCACCGCCCCGAGGTCGGCGTGCCGGGTGGGGTCGACGGGACGCAGCTCGGCGTGGACCAGCGCCAGCAGGCCGTCGGCGTCGTCGGTCCACCCCGACGCGAGCACCGCGCCCTCGTCGTCGACGACGGCGGTGAACGGGCCGAGCGGGGTGGGGACGGTGGCGAGCGCACTCACAGGGGCCTCCGGTGGCAGGGCGGAACGGCTGTCACCCTGGTTGGACGCCGCCGGAGCCGGTCCGGATCCCTCGCTGGCAGACTGGACCCTCGTGAGCTTGACCCTCGGCATCGTCGGACTGCCCAACGTCGGCAAGTCGACGATGTTCAACGCCCTGACCCGCAACGACGTGCTCGCCGCGAACTACCCGTTCGCCACCATCGAGCCCAACGTCGGCGTGGTGCCCCTGCGCGACCCGCGGCTCGACCGGCTCGCGGAGATGTTCCGCTCGGAGAAGGTCGTCCCGGCGACCGTGTCGTTCGTCGACATCGCCGGCATCGTCGCCGGGGCCAGCGAGGGCGCGGGGCTGGGCAACAAGTTCCTCGCCAACATCCGCGAGGCCGACGCCATCTGCCAGGTCGTGCGCGTCTTCGCCGACGACGACGTCGTGCACGTCGACGGCCGCGTCGACCCGGCCGCCGACATCGAGACGATCGCGACCGAGCTCGTCCTCGCCGACCTGCAGACCCTCGACAAGGCGCTCGTGCGCCTCGAGAAGGAGGCGCGCGTCCGGAAGGAGGCGAAGGCCGCGGTCGACGAGGTGACGCACGCGCAGGCGGTGCTCAACGAGGGCCGGACGCTGTTCTCAGCGGGCCTCGACTCGCCGCGTCTGCGCGAGCTGAACCTCATGACCGTCAAGCCGTTCCTCTACGTCTTCAACGCCGACGAGCCGGTGCTGACCGACGACGCACGGCGCAAGGAGCTCGCCGAGCTGGTCGCGCCGGCCGAGGCGGTGTTCCTCGACGCGAAGGTCGAGCAGGAGCTCCTCGAGCTGGACGCCGAGTCGGCGCAGGAGCTGCTGGAGTCGATCGGCCAGCCGGAGCCGGGCCTCGACGCGCTCGCCCGCGCCGGGTTCCACACCCTCGGCCTGCAGACCTACCTGACCGCGGGCCCCAAGGAGTCGCGGGCCTGGACGATCCGGATCGGCGCCACGGCCCCCGAAGCCGCCGGCGTGATCCACACGGACTTCCAGAAGGGCTTCATCAAGGCCGAGATCGTCTCCTACGACGACCTCGTCGCCGCGGGCTCGATGGCGGCCGCGAAGACCGCCGGCAAGGTCCGCATGGAGGGCAAGGACTACGTGATGCACGACGGCGACGTCGTGGAGTTCCGCTTCAACGTCTAGACCTCGGCGGACGCGAGGTCAGCTGAGCACGTCCCCGCCGAAGGGATTGTCCGCCACGTACTTCCAGGTGCCGTCCGCCTGGCGACGGGTCACCTCGGCGGAGGTGTGCTCGAGCACCCCGCCGCCGGGGATGTCGATGCGCCAGTGGCTGTGGGTCAGGGCGATGTCGCCCGCGACGGCCTCGGTGGTGGAGACGATGCTGGCCGTCCCGTTGGTGTCCAGGAAAGCCTGGAGCGCTGCCCGCAACCCCGCGGCATCGGTGAGCACCGTGCCGGGCTGCGGGATGAACGCCGCTCCGTCCTCGTAGAGGGACAGGAGGCCCTCCAGATCACCCGAGTTGAAGTACTTCGCGAAATCCTCGATCAGGTTCGGTCCGGTGGCCGCCATCATCGTTTCCTCACGTCGGCATTGATGTGGCCGAGTGTGACGGACCCGCGTTCTGGCAATCCGCTTGTTCGCTCGATGAGCCTAGTGGGAGACAAGTTCTGACGCAGTCAGTAGCCTGATCTGCACTTTCGGTAGGATTCCCGGGTGACCTTCCAGATCGTCGACGCCTCCGCCCTCGACGTCGGGCGGGGACCGCACCCCGCGGCGAGCCCGTTCGAGAAGCGGGTCGGGGAGGCCGTCGGCATCACGGCCTTCGGCCTCTACCAGATCGAGCTGCCCGCCGGGGAGGAGACCGTTCCCCACGACCACCGCGACGACCGCGCCGAGGACGCGTACGCCATTGTCCGCGGAGGCGGCTGGGTGATCGTCGACGGCGAGGAGACGGCCGTCGGGCCCGGGCAGTTCCTCGCGGTGACGATGGAGTCGTCCCGGTACCTCCGTGCCGGGCCCGACGGCCTGGTCTTCATCGCGGTCTGCGCCGCACCCGCGACGCCCTGACCACGGAACGCACTCCTGCATCACCCTCAGGACGCCTATCTGGCCGGCTTGGCGGCCGGTGTTCCCGGCTCGACGCTGGCCACCTTCGACGAGGGACTGGCACGAGAGCTGCCCGACTACACGACGCTCGTGCCGCCCTCCGGCGCGGCGCCGCCGCAGCAGCGGTGACGCAGGTCGGGCCGGTGCCCGACGGGAGCCGGGAACAACGCTGATCCCGTGTCGGGATCGGCCGGCGGCGCACTCTGCGAGACGTCTCGGGGCAGACTCCCGCGGCATGACGAAGTACCGGGTCCACCTGATGACCGACCTGACGCGCCTCGACGAGGACGGGCTCGCCGACCTGCTCGAGCGCCTCGTGGAGGTCGGCGGGGTCCCGACGGTCCCGTCCGGCGTCCTCGAGGTCACCGGGAGCACGACGGCCGACGACGCGCGAGCGGCGGTCGAGGAGGTGGGGCGTGTCCTCCAGCGCGCGCTGCAGGCGATGAACCGTCCGTGCCACGTGATCGGGGTGCAGGCGGGCGAGGTCGGTCCGTTCAGCCCGTAGGAGGGCCGGGTGCGGGTCAGCGCCAGCCGAGCTCCGGCGCGAGGTGGGTCAGCACGCTCCCGACGACGTGGGCGTTGTAGTCCACGCCCAGCTGGTTGGGCACGGTGAGCAGCAGCGTGTCGGCGGCCGCGACCGCCTCGTCCTCGGCCAGTTCGGCGATGAGCTTGTCGGGCTCGCCCGCGTAGGTCCTGCCGAACCGGGCGTCGCCGCCGTCGAGGTGACCGACCTGGTCGGTCGAGTGGCGCTCGCGCCAGAACAGCTGGCGGTCGAGGTCGGAGACGATCGGGAAGATGCTGCGGCTGACCGAGACCCGCGGCTCGCGCTCGTGGCCCGCGGCCGTCCACGCGTCGCGGAACCGCTGGATCTGCTCGGCCTGCAGCCGGTGGAACGGCACCCCGGTGTCCTCGGTGAGCAGCGTCGAGCTCATGAGGTTCATGCCCTGCTCGCCGGTCCACTCCGCGGTCGCGCGGCTGCCGGCGCCCCACCAGATACGGTCGCGCAGGCCGGGGGAGTGCGGCTCGAGGCGCAGCAGGCCGGGCGGGTTGGCGAACATCGGGCGCGGGTTCGGCTCGGCGAAGCCCTCGCCGCGCAGCACGTCCAGGAAGAGGTGGGTGTGGTTCCGCGCCATCTCCGCGTCGGACGACCCGTCCTGCGGGACGTGGCCGAAGTAGCGGAAGCCGTCGATGACCTGCTCGGGCGAGCCCCGGCTGATGCCCAGCTGCAGGCGGCCTCCGGAGATCAGGTCGGCGGCGCCGGCGTTCTCGGCCATGGAGAGCGGGTTCTCGTAGCGCATGTCGATCACGCCGGTGCCCAGCTCGATCCGGCTCGTCCGCGCCGCGGCCGCCGCGAGCAGCGGGAACGGGGAGGCGAGCTGCTGCGCGAAGTGGTGCACGCGGAAGTAGGCGCCGTCGGCGCCCAGCTCCTCGGCGGCCACCGCGAGCTCGATCGACTGCAGCAGGGAGTCCCCGGCCGACCGCACCTGCGAGTGCGGCGACGGCGACCAGTGCCCGAACGACAGGAACCCGATCTTCTTCACAGTTCAACCAACGGCGCCGGTCCGGCGCGCATTCCGCCACCCCGTCCAGGTCGACCCCGTCCACACCGACGGCGCCCCGAGGAACATCCAGATCGCGATGACCGGGTCGCAGATCGCGGCGCACCCGGACGGGGTGGACGACGTCCCAGGCGGTGTGCAGGAGTCAGCCGACGCCGAGCCAGCGGTCGTCGGGGTCCGGCAGGAGCGACGCGAGGGCGATGGAGACGAGGTCCACCACGATCGGGCCGAACACGCCGAGCACGGCGGTCACGCCGCCACGTTGCAGGCGGACTGAAACCAGGGGAGGTCAGCCCGGCGCGTCCATGTAGAAGATCTCGAGCTGGACGTTGTCGGGGTCGCGGAAGACCAGCGTCGAGTAGGGCATCGGGTCGGCGGCGTCGATGGCGCCGGAGTGGGTGATGCCCAACGAGTCGAGCCACGACGCCCAGGCGTCGAGGTCGGCGCGCGTCGGCACCTGGAACGCCATGTGGTCGAGCCCGCAGCGGCGTTCGTCGGCGGGCTCACCCGTGTTGTCGCGGTGGTGGTGCAGCCCGATCCCGATCCCGGTGCCGGGGTCGAGGAGCACGACGCCGTAGCCGCTGTCCTCGTCGCCGTAGTGCGGGAACGGCGGGGGCACCCGCACCATCCCGAACACCCGCTGGTACCAGGCCGCGCTGGCCTCGACGTCGCTGACGGTGGCCGAGAAGTGGTGGAATCCGGCGAGGGCGGGCCGGGCTTCGGTCGGTGTCGCCATGGGGCACCTCCGGAGGTCAGGGCAGCGTGTGACCCAGTGTCACGCTTCATCGCGGATGATCGGGAGCGTCGCCACCCGGACGGCCCACCGATCATGACCGAGCGCATGCACCAAGTTCCGCTCAGCGCGCGGCCGTCTGTCCCGGGCAGTCGGTCCGGGTCCGCCAGGCGCCGCCCTGGGCCTCGACGTAGGCGTCGGCCCGGGTCCGGCCGAGGTTCCACGCCAGCGCGTCGTCGACCTCGCGCTGGTCGAGCTGCAGCGCGCACTCGGCGAGCGGCCGCGGGAGTCCCTCGAGAGCGGGGACGGCGTCGTCGGAGAGGTCGCGCAGGTAACCCCAGTCGACGGTGCCCGTGACCGCGTAGCGGTCAAGGTTCTGCCGGGCGACGTAGGCGTCGGGGTTGAGGGCCGCCAGCGCGAGCAGCAGCACCACGCCGCTGACCAGCCCGAACCGCGGCAGCCACCGCGCCCGCAGCGCCACGGCGCCGGCGATCACGGCCAGCACCAGCACCCCGAGCCAGCCCTCGAACACCGCCGCGAGCAGGCGGGCGCGGGTCAGACCGTAGGCCTGCTCGTAGAGGTGCATCCGGTACAGCGCCGAGGCGACGACCACGAGCGTCGCCGCGCACAGCACCCCGAGCGCGCCGCGCAGCCAGGCGCGGTCGGCCGGCCTCGTCCGCGGGGCCTTGCGCGAGGCCGCCCAGACGACGAGCAGCGTCAGCAGCGTGGCGATCGTGAGCTGGCCGAACCCCTGGTGGACGTACTGGGCGTAGGTCAGGCCGGTGGTGCGCTCGAGGTGCTCGTGGCCGCCGAAGAAGGCCGTCGCCTGCGCGGCCAGGAACAGGACGAACACCGCGTCGACCACGAGCACCGGCGCCAGCCACTCGAAGCGGTGCGCGACGGGCCGCGCCGCGCGCTGCACCCGGCCGGCCCGGGGCGGGTTGAGCGCCAGGTACGCGCCGCACAGCACGAGACCGCCGACGGCGACGGCGACGAAGACCCGCACGGCGACGTCCTCGGACCCGACGTCGGGGACCACCGCGTCCACCCACTCCGCGAACAGCGCGTCGGCCGAGGCGAAGAGCAGCGCGAACACGGTGACGCCGACGGCCGACCACACGGCGGTGCGCAGCAGCGCCGCCCCGTTGCCGAGCCCGGTGAGCGCGCGCGCGGTCCGGCCCAGCCAGGGCACGCCGCGCACGGCGGCGAGCGGCCACGCGGCGGCCGCGACGAGGAACGACGGGACACGCCGGCCCCGGACCAGCCCCACCATGCCGAGCCCCACGGCGGCGAGCAGGCAGAGCCCGACGATCCACTCGGCGTCGCGGAGGACGACGACCGCGGACAGCGCGAGGCAGAGGCCGGCGCAGGTCAGGGTGAACGGGTCGCGGCGGTGGCGACTCGCGGCGAGCAGCACCCCGCCCGCCGCCAGCAGGACGAGGAACGTCGCGAGCCCCGGGTCGCGGAAGGGCAGGATCGCGCCGGCGAGCACGCCGACACCGAGCGCACCGAGCAGCACCCGGACGTCGCCCGGCACACCGCGATCGGGCCAGGCCTCGCCGAAGAGGGCGTCGGTGAGCGAGGCGGGCTCGGCGGGGGTGGGCTCGGGCGGTGCCAGGGTGGTCGTCCCGCCCGTCGCGGGGCCGGGTACCTCGGGCACGTCGGGGTCGGGCACGGCGCTCTCCTCCTGCCGGGGACGGGTGGGCACGGTCGGGAGATCGGCCACGACGCGCGCGCCGTGCGTCCCGGGAGCGGGGTCGGCGAAGCCGATCGAGCCGCCGTGCAGGTCGGTGACCCAGCGCGCGATGGCGAGGCCGAGGCCCGTCCCGCCGCCGCCTCCGGTCGCGACGTCGCGGAGGGTCCCGAAGCGTTCGAACGCGCGCTCACGGTGCTCGGGCGCCACGCCGGGCCCCTCGTCGAGCACCTCGAGGCGCCAGCTCGTGTCGGCGCTCCCCGGACAGGCCCGCGCCCGCACGGTGACGGTGCCGCCGGGCGGACCGTGGCGGGCGGCGTTGTCGATGAGGTTGGCGACGAGCTGGTGCAGGCGCGCGGGGTCGCCCTCGACGGCGAGGTCGCGGGGCTCGACGTCGACGGCGAACGTGCCGGCCGGGGCGCGTCCCCCGACCCGCGCCTCGTCCACGGCGGCCTCGAGCAGCGCCCGGACGGCGACGGTCTCGCGGGCGAGCGGTGCGTGGCCCGCGTCGACGCGGGAGAGGTCGAGCAGGTCGCCGACCAGCCCGGACATCCGCTCGCCCTGCGCGAGCGCGACGCGCAGGGTCGCCGGGTCGGGGTCGGCGACGCCGTCGGCGAGGTTCTCCAGCACCGCGCACAGGGCGGCCAGCGGGGTGCGCAGCTCGTGGCTGACGTTGGCGACCAGCTCGCGGCGCTGCCGGTCGACGCCGGCGAGCTCCTCGGCCATCGAATTGAAGGCGCGGGCGAGCTCGCCGATCTCGTCGCGCGAGGTGGCGGTGACCCGCACGGCGTGGTCGCCGGTGGCCATGCGCCGGGCGGCGGCGGTCATCTCGCGCAGTGGCGAGGTCATGCCGACCGCGAGGAGCTGGGTGACCCCGAGCGCGACGGTGACCGTCACCGGGATCGAGAGGGCGACCGGCACCCCGCCGGCGGCCCCGATCGTCGCGATGACCGCGGCGAGCACGACGCTCGCGGCGACGAGCAGGCCGAGCTTGACCTTCACCGACCGGACCGGGTCGAGCGCCCGGAGGCCGGTGGTTTCGCTCACCGGGTGCTCCCCGTCTCCAGCGCGTAGCCCACGCCGTGGACCGTGCGGACGCGCTCGGCGCCGATCTTGGCGCGCAGGGCCTTGACGTGGCTGTCGACGGTCCGGGTGCCCGACGCGCCGGGCCAGTCCCAGACCTCGCGCAGCAGGCGCTCGCGCGTCAGCACGACGCCGGGGCTGGCGGCGAGGCGGAGCAGGAGGTCGAACTCGGTGGGCGTCAGGTGCACCTCGTCGTCCCCGGTCCACACCCGCCGCGCGCCGGGGTCGACGCGGAGGTCGCCGAGGTCGCCGAGGTCGCCGGCTCCGGTGTCGGTGAGCTCCGCCGCGCGCTCGACCCGCCGCAGCAGGGCGGCGACGCGGGCGACGAGCTCACGCATCCGGAACGGCTTGGTCAGGTAGTCGTCGGCGCCGACGGCGAGCCCGACGAGGACGTCGGTCTCGTCGTCGGCCGCGGTGAGCATGAGGACGGGGACGGGGCGCACGGCCTGGATGCGCCGGCACACCTCGTGTCCGTCGAGCCCGGGGAGCATCACGTCGAGGACGACCAGGTCGGGTTCGCTCGCACGGAACGCCTCGACGGCGCCGGGCCCGTCGAAGGCGCGGACCACGTCGTAGCCGGCGGCGGCGAGTCGGTCGGTGACCGCGCCGTTGATCACCGGTTCGTCCTCGACCACGAGGACGCGGCGGTGGGTGCCCATGGTCGGCGAGACTAGGAGTGGCCCTGGTCGGGATCGGGGGCAGTCGTGTGCAGATCCTGTGCAGGTCGCGGGATCAGTCCAGGGGAACGGGCTCCCGCGCCGGGGCCCGTCGGGCGAGCACCCAGCCCGCCACCGCGGCCAGCGGGAACATCAGGACGCCGTAGACCGCGGCGGGCACCGCGAGCCGCGCGTCGCCGAGGACGGTCAGGGCCACCGCGATGGCCAGGGTGCTGTTGTGGATCCCGACCTCGAAGGCCGACGCGACCGCTTGCCGGTGGTCGACCCGGAACAGGCGCGGGACGACGAACCCGGCGACCAGGCTGCACACGCAGAACAGCGTGGTCACGATCCCGACGTCGGCGAGGTACGTGCCCAGGTTCTCCCGCTCGGCCACGAGCGCTCCGGCGATCACCAGCACGAGGACCACGGCCGAGAGGATGCGCACCGGGCGGTCGGCGCGGTCGGCGGACGACGGCGACGCGCGGCGGACCAGCATGCCGAGCGCGACCGGCACGAGGACGACCGCGAACACCTGCGCGATCTTGCCGAACTGCAGCCCGACCGACGCCCCGCCGAGAGGCGGCTCGAACCAGGCGACGGCGACGCCGAGGACCAGCGGCAGGGTCAGCACCGCGAGCACGGAGTTCACCGCCGTCAGGGTGATGTTCAGGGCGACGTCCCCCCGGAACAGGTGGCTGAACAGGTTCGCCGTCGTCCCGCCGGGAGAGGCCGCGAGCAGCATCATGCCCACGGCCAGGACGGGGTCCAGGCCGGAGGCCACGACGAGGGCGAAGCAGACCGCCGGGAGCAGCAGGACCTGGGTCGCGAGGGCGACGGCCACCGCCCGCGGCTCGCGCACGATCCGTGCGAAGTCGGCGAGGGTCAGGGTCAGGCCCAGACCGAACATCACCACGGCCAGGGCGGCGGGCAGACCGATGCTGGTGAGCACGGTGTCCATCGGGCCCTCCCCGGGCTGCGGCGGTGCAGGAGGCGTGGCGACGCCATGATCGGGCAGCCGGGACGCCGCGGACAACCTTCGCGAACCGGGCGGCACCGTCGCCGCTTGACACACCCTCCCGCCGCGGTCGACCGTGCGCGGACGATCGTGGGCTCGAGGAGGAGCGACGTGGGCGAGCGGGACCTGGACGTGGTGTCGGACGGCTGGTCGTACCTGGAGTGCCCGCGGTGGCACGAGGGCCGGCTGTGGGTCTCGGACTTCTACACCGAGAGGGTCGTCGCGATCGACGACCGCGGGCACCACGAGGTGATGGCCGAGGTCCCCGGCCAGCCCTCGGGCCTGGGATTCCTGCCCGACGGGCGCGCGCTGATCGTCTCGATGCGCGACCACCGGATCCTGCGCCGGGAGCAGGACGGCGAGCTGACCGAGCACGCCGACCTGTCGGGGCTGGTCGGGACGCACCTCAACGACATGGTCGTGGACGAGCACGGCGGCGCCTTCGTCGGCGACTTCGGCTTCGACCTCATGGGCGGTGCCCCGCTCGCCGCGACGGGACTGACGTACGTCGCCCCCGACGGCACGGCGCAGACGGCCGCCGAGGACCTCCTGTTCCCCAACGGGATGGTGCTGCGCAACGGAGTGCTCGTCGTCGCCGAGACGTTCGGGGCGCGGCTGACCGCGTTCGACGTCGCCGCCGACGGCGGGGTCGCGCACCGCCGGGAGTGGGCGCGGTTCGGGCCGCCGCCGGCGTCCACGGACGCTGGCGAGGCCTTCGGCGGGCTGGCCGTCGCGCCCGACGGGATGGCGGGCGACGCCGAGGGCGCGATCTGGGTCGCCGACGCCCTCAACGCCCGCCTGCTGCGGGTGGCCGAGGGCGGCGAGGTGCTCGAGGAGCTCCCGACCGGCGGCATCGGGGTCTTCGCCTGCATGCTCGGCGGCGAGGACGGGTGCACGCTCTACGCCTGCGCGGCGCCGTCGTTCGCCGAGCACGAACGCCGGGCCGCCCGCGAGGCGGTGCTGCTGGCGACCCGCGTGGACGTCCCGCACGCCGGGCGGCCCTGACTCACCGGCCCAGTCCTGCGACGGGCAGCGCGGCGAGGCGGCTGCCGCCGATGGTGCCGGGGTCGACGCGGCGCAGGTCGGCGGCGGGGATCGCCAGGCGCGCCCGGGGGAAGTCGGCGACCAGCACGTCGACGACGGCCGCGAGTTCGGCGCGGGCGAGGTGGATGCCGGCGCAGACGTGCGGGCCCGCCCCGAACGCGAGGCCCGCGCCCGGTCCCGCGTCGGGGTCGTCGGCGGTGCCCGCGAGGTCGACGAGCACCGGCGTGCGGGGTGCGAGGACCACGCCGGCGAGATCCACCTCCTCGGCGGTGAACCGCCACAGCGTGAACGGCGCCGGCGGGTCGCGGCGCAGGACGGCGTCGACGAGGGCGACCGTGTTCTCGGGCCGGCCGTCGATGAGTACTCGCGCCAGCAGGAAGCCCAGCGCCGCGTCGGTGGTGAGCTGCCCGGCGAAGATCAGCGCGAACAGCAGGTAGTGCACGTCGTCGTCGGTCACGGACGCGGGGAGGCGCTCCCGCAGCTCGCGGGCGAGCCCGTCGTGCGCCATCGCGGCGGCGCCGAGCCGGGCGAAGGCGCCCATCGCCGCCGCGCCGTCCGCCGCGTCCCCGAACATGCGCCGGCAGGCGTCGACCGCGTCGTCGAGCATGGCGCGCGGGACGCCGAGCAGGTCGCCCACGATCACCAGCGGGTAGCGCGTCGTGAAGTCCGCGACGAGGTCGACGGGGCCCGGCCCGAGGCCGTCGAGCAGCTCGCGGGCGGCGTCGCGCATCGCGCCCGCGCGGCTACGGATACGCCGCGGCGAGAGCATCGGGGCGTGCGCGCGGCGCAGGGCGGCGTGCGGCGCGCCCTCGGCGGTGGTCAGCGAGAGGGCCTGCGCCCTGGTCGGTTCCAGACCGGCGTCCCGCGGGTCCCACGCGGCCGGCGCGAGGGCCGTGTCCTTGACGATCCGCGGGTCGGTGAGCACCGCCCGGGCGAGCGCCGCCGTGGTCACGATCGCCACCGGCCCGCCCGCGGGCGCCTCGGTGAGCACGAGGGGGCCCGCGTCACGCCACGCCTCCCGGCCGGGGTAGGGCTCGTCCGGCCGGCGCGTCCCCGCGACGAAGGGGCACGCGGGGCGGGAAGATAGCTGCGTCATGCAGAGACTGTGCCACACATTCGCTGCATTGCGCAGCGAAAGGAGGCGTCGTGCGTCCCGAGGAGGTCGTGGCCGCCCTGGGGGCGTGGAGCGTGCGGCTCGTCCAGTTCAACGGGATCGTCGCCGCCCGCATGGGCGTCGGCGTCACCGAGCTGCAGGCGCTCTACGAGCTGTCGCGCCACGGGCCCGCCACGCCGGGGCGGCTCGCCACGCGGCTGAACATCACGACCGGCTCGGCGTCGCGGCTGGTCGACCGCCTGGTCGCGGCCGGTCACGTGCGCCGCGTCGCCGATCCCGACGACCGACGGCGGGTGCTGGTCGAGCCCGAGCCCGCGGCGCTGGAGCGCGTCGGCGCGCTCTACGGCCCGCTCAACGCCCGCCTCGCCGCCGAGCTCACGGGAGCCGACGACGCGGTGCTCGAGCGCATGGCCACGTTCCTCGCGGCCGCCGAGCGGCGCACCGAGGACGTCATCCGGGAGCTGTGAGCGAGCCGGGCGGGGTGTCCGCCGGCAGCGTCGCGGGCAGGCCGGCCATGGTCACGTGCTCGGGGCCGATGAAGGCGGTGACCTCGGCGATCCGCCCGTCGGGCGCCAGCGCGAGCACGTCGAGCACGCCCGCGCGCCACAGCCCCCGCTCGGCGTCCCACGGGTAGCAGCCGACGGCGAGCTGGCCGTTGGCGCGCGTCGCGAGGTGGCGCCACGGCACGGTCATCGGCCCGGCGCGCAGGAACGTGGTGACGGCGTCGGTGCCGCGGAACCAGGCCGCGTTCGGCGGCATCGCCCACGTGACGTCCGCGGTGAGCAGCGCGACCAGCCCGTCCGTGTCGCCCGCCTCCAGCGCCCGGGTGTAGCGGCCCACGGT
Organism: Actinomycetospora sp.; assembly: GCA_029266415.1. Lineage (GTDB taxonomy): Bacteria > Actinomycetota > Actinomycetes > Mycobacteriales > Pseudonocardiaceae > Actinomycetospora. The sequence goes on from JAQSWW010000075.1 coordinate 13,917, forward strand.
GGCGGCGAGCTCGGTGTCGGGCAGCGCGCGCAGGGTGCGCTGCTGGCTCGGCGCGGTGACCTTGGTGGCCAGCGTCGCGCGGGCCCGCTGGGCGGCGCTGTTCACCGACGCCGTGGTGGTCGCCATCATCGTCGCGACCTCGGCCGCCGAGAACGCGAGGACCTCCGTGAGCAGCAGCGCGGCCCGCTGGTTGCCCGGGAGGTGCTGCAGCGCCGCGACGAACGCGAGCTCCACCGACTCGCGCTCGGTGACCGTGGCGTCGGGGTCGTCCGGGTAGGGCCCCAGCCAGGCGATCTCGGTGCGCGGCGGGTCGTCGCCGGTCCCGTCGCTCGACGGCCCCAGGTCCATCGGCAGGGCGCGGCGCCCCCGCCGTCCGATGGCGTCGAGGCTCGCGTTGGTGGCCACGGTGTAGAGCCACGAGCGCAGCCCCGCGCGCCCCGGCCGCGCCTCGAACCGCCCGATGGCCCGCCACGCCCGCAGCAACGCGTCCTGCAGCGCGTCGTCGGCGTCGTGGACCGAACCGAGCATGCGGTAGCAGTGGGCGTGGAGCTCGCGGCGCAGCGGCGCGACGAGCCGCTCGAACGCCGCGTCGTCGCCGCCCCGGGCCCGCCCGAGGTCGTCGTCCGGCGTCGTGGTCACGGGCTCACCCATGCCCGGAGTGTGCCCGCCGGGACCGACAGCGTGCTGCTCCGTGCGGCCGCCCGGTCCCGCACACGCCGGACGTTCGGCCGAGGCGGGACGGCCCGCGACGGCGGTCAGGCCGGACAGCGGAGATCCTTGACCCGGGCGGCCGCACCGTTCGACGCCGTGTGCTGCCGTCCATGGACTGCTCGCTCTCCTGGGGGACGTGCTGCCTACGCTGTCTCCGTGCGCTCGGAGCGGTGGTCGTCCCGGACCGCGGACCTGACGCTGCCCGAACGGGTCGCGTGGGTCCTCGGTGACGACGACGGCCGTCCGCTGTCCACCCTCACCGAGCCGGCGGGCCTGCTGGTGGCCGCGGCGATGGTGGAGCTGCTGCTCGACGCGTCGCTGCTCGACGCCGGCGCCTCGTACCGCCGCGGCCCCGTGGCGATCGACGACCCGCTGCTGTCCTGGGTCGCCGACAGCCTCCTCGCCCACGGCGGCGCGAAGGTCGACCTGCAGCACGCCGTCACCGGCAACCGCGGCGCGCAGATGATCCGCCGGACGATGGACCGGCTGGTCGAGCGCGGGCTGGCGGCCCGCGAGCCGCGGAGGGTGTTCGGCTACCTCGCGATGCCGGTGTTCGGGTCCGCGCTGCGCGTGCACGAGGTCGACGCCCTGCACCACGACCGCGCCGCCGTGCGTGCCGCGCTGGACGGCGAGGAGCCCGACGAGGCCGTCGCCATGCTCATCGTCCTGCTCCACCACGGCCGCCGGGTCCGGGCGCTGAGCCCCGCCGACCTGACCCTCGCCGCCGGCCGCGCGCGGGCGATCTCCGACGGCCTGCACGTCCCGCTCGGCGTCTCGCAGGACATCCGCCGGCTGGTGTCGCCGACGGTCGGCGCCGTGCTCGCGGCCCTCACCGCCACCACCGTCATCGGCTCCGAGCACTGACGGTCGTCGCGGACGCGACGATTCGTCCGACCGGACCCCCTGCCGTGGCGCCGGAATCGGTCTACGGTGAAGCATCCGACCGGGCGAGAGGGCCCGGGGCCGGGGAAGGGAGCTTCCCATGACGTCCACACGCCCTCCGGACGGCCTGCCCGTCCTCGACGCAGGTGCCCACCGCGACGCGGAGGCCGGCAGCTGCCTCATGGAGTACGTCTCCGTGCTCGCCGGGGAACGGTTCACCGACCGTCCACGCTGCACGCATCCCGCCCTCGCCGCCGTCGCGTGGCAGGTCAACGACGCCGTGTCGAACGCCGCCCGGCAGCAGCTGGCCACCCGCGCAGTGGCGCTGATCGGGCTCGGTCGCGGCGTCGAGGTCGAGGTACGGCCGATCGTGCTCGAGACCATCGCGCGCGTCGGGCTCGCCATCGACCCGGGCAACCGCTTCTTCCCGCGCCTGCAGCGCCGCCTCGCGCGGCGTGCGGAGGCCGGGCCGCGGCGTCCCGGGCGCGGTGAGGACGGGCGCGGTGGGCGCATGGCCACGCTGCTGCACGTCGGGCCGGTCAACCACGCCTGCGCCCACCTGCTCGTCGCGGCCCGCGTGGCCGACCTCGACACCGAGGCCCGCGACCGGATGCTCGTGGCGCTGCTCGACGACGCGATCGCCGCGGTCCGGGCCGCGGAGCGGCAGCCGGAAGTGGTGCGGGAGCCGGTCACGGCGTCCTGAGTCAGCCGACCCCGAGACGCACGCACTTCCCGAGCAGCCACTCGAGACAGGCGCCCACGCGGACGCCGCCGCCGGACCCGGCCGAGCCCCCGTCGGACGAGCCGCCGGACGAGCCACCGTTCGAGCCGCCGCCGGAGGAGCCACCGGCGGACGAGCCTCCGGTCGACCCGCCGGAGCCGCCCGACGAGCCCCCGGAGGATCCCGACCTGCCGGCGCTGTCCGCGTCCGTCGACGGGCGTCCCGCGGCGCGCTCGGGTGCGTCGCGGGGCGCGGTGTCCTCGCCGGCGGCCGGACCCCCGGCGGCGCCGGCCGGGCCCACCCCGCCCGCTCCTGCCGCGCCCACCGGTCCGGCGGCGCCGGGTGCCGCCCCGGGCCCGGGTCCCGCCACCGGGGCGCCGGGGACGGGGACGACCGGCGTGACGACCCCGGACAAGGAGGGCGGGGAGGGCGCCGGCCCCGACGGCGTCGGCAGCGTGGACGGCGTGAGGTAACCCGCCTGGGCGGACCCCATCATCACCATCGCGCCCAACAGCGCCGAGAGCAGGACCTTCTTGAGCACGCCCGCCTCCCTCGCGGCCTCCGACCCGCCCCGGGCCGGCACGCGCTCATCGCCCCCGACGTCGAGCCCGTGACCAGCCACGACGGGCTCTCGCCCGAACGCACGCAGGGATCACCCGAGAGGACGTCCGGACACGACACATCGCTGCCGGCGACGCCCGTCCGGGCGACGACGGCGCCCGTCCGGGCGTGCTGCGCGCGCCGGTCAGGCGGGGACGCGTGGCCGTCGGCGCGCGCTCGCACCGATCCGGCGACGGGCGCCCACGGCCCGCCTGTTCGAGCGACGGTGCCCTTCGCCCAGGACGCGCGGTGCGATCATGATGCCGGCGGCGGGCGTCCACGGCCCGTCTCTTCGAGCGACGCTGCCCTCCGCTCGGAACCGCGCGGCCCCCGCCGGGCCCCGAGCGGCGCGATCAGCACGCACGCCACGGCGGCCACGAGGAACGCCGCCGACCCGCCGGCCACGCCCAGCACCGCGGACAGGGCGGCGGCGCCGAGGCCGGTGCCGGTGTCGTACGCGGTGTTCCACCAGGTGCTGGCGGTGCCCGAGCGCTCCGGTCCGGCCCGGGCGAACAGGGAGAGCAGGGTGTCGCTCTGCACCGCGCCGAACCCGAGCCCCACGAGCCCGGCGCCGAGAAGGACGACCCAGCCGGCGCTCGTCCCGCCGACCGCCACGGCCAGGGCGCCGAGACCCACGATCGCGAGCCCGACGAGCGTGATCACCGGACGGTGGCCGGGCGACCCGCGCCGGTCGGCGAGCTCACCGGCGGCGCTGCGCCCCACGAGCTGGCCCACGGTGAGGACCGCGAGGGCGGTCGCGGCGACGACGGTGCCGCCGGCGAGCCCGGACGTCGACGGGCCCGGCGTCCACAGCGGCAGCACGGTGATCACGCCGCCGGCCGCGGCCGCCGACACCACCATCGTCGACCAGGGCCCGAGCGCGGCGGACACGGGCAGCGCGCGGCGACCCGACGGAGCGCTCGCCGGGACGGTGCTGCGACCGGGCAGGCGCGCGCACAGCGGCACCGCGGCCAGGGGGAGCAGGGCCCCGGCGAGCAGCACCGGCGTGCCGCCGAGCGCCTCGTAGGCCCAGACCCCGCCGCTGAGCAGCCCGAGCTGGGGCAGGCCGACGGCGAGCCCGTAGACGCCGGTGGCGCGCCCG
>JAQSWW010000249.1 GCA_029266415.1 Actinomycetospora sp.
GACGACCGCTACCGCGCCGCGTCCCGGTCGGCCATCGGCTGGGTCGTGAGCCGCGCCGAGGGCGTCGACGGCGTGGCGTGCCCGCAGATGTGCCGCTGGGCGTGGGTCGACGACGGCGGCGCGAGCCCGCCCTCGTACCGCCACGGCATGGGCGAGGGTCAGGCGGGCATCGTCTACGCGCTGAGCGTGCTGGCCGAGCGCTCGGGCGACCCCGTGCTGGCCGCGCACGCCGCGGGCGGCGCGGCCTACCTCTCCAGCCGCCTCGACCCCGACGGCGGGCTGCCCGAGCGCGCCGACGAGCCCCGCCGCAACACCGGCTTCCTCTCCGGCACCGCGGGCGCGGCCTTCGCGTTCCTGCGGATGTACCAGGCCACGGGCGACGAGCGCTGGCGCCGGGACGCCGAGTCCGCGCTCGGTTTCCTCGACCGCACCGCCCAGCCGGGCGGGCGCGGCCTGACCTGGCCGATCCTGCTCGGCGCCGGCCCCGACGCGCTGAGACCCGACAACACCAACCGCGCCACCGGCATGGAGGAGGGCGCGGCGGGCATCGGCTGGGTCTCGCTGCAGGCGCACGCGATGCTCGGCGGCGAGCGCCACCTCGAGCGGGCCCGCGCGGCGGGTCGCTGGCTCGTCGACGTCGCCCTCGACGAGCAGATCGGGCGCGCGTGGGCCGAGTTCGAGGGCAGCCGCACGGTGCACACCGCCACCAACAGCGGCGCGGCCGGCACCGGCTGGTTCCTCGACACGCTCGGCCGCGTCACCGGCGAGGAGGAGTTCTCCGACGCCGCCCTCGACGCCCGGGCGTGGCTGCTCGCCGTCGCGACGCCCGACCACCGCTTCGGCGCGACCCGCCAGGGCGGCACGTGGACGCTCGGCGGAGAGCCGTCGTGGCACTGGGGGTCCGCGGGGATCATCGCCTTCCTCGCCCGCATGCAGGGCGGGCCGGTCGACAGCCCGGCCATGCAGGAGGTCCTCGTGCCGCTGGAGCGGGCGAGCGGTCCCGAGGGCGGGTAGGGCCCGGGAATTACTTCCCGAACGGGCGCCGTCGGCGGGGCTCCTGCCGGGGTTGACTCGGTGTCTCCGGCGGACGTGCGCCGGGCGACCCTCGACCTGCGGGAGGTGCGGTGAAGGCTCCGCTGACCTGGCCCCGCCTGGCTGCCCTGGCCACGCTGGGCCTCCTGCTGACCGTGTGGATCGCGTCCGGCTCGTTCGTGCTCGGGCTGCTCGTCGTCGTGCTCGTCGCCGGCACCGCCGGGCTGGCCTGGATGTTCGTCGGCTGGAGCGGCCGCCCCTCCCGCGGCACCGCGGACCCGTCCGCCGTGCTCAACGCCCTGCCCACCACCGACCTCGCCCCGCCCTCGGCCGGCGAGCGCGTCCGCCGTGCGCTGCGCGGCCTCCTCGGCCGCCCCTGGGTGCAGGGCGACGGCCTGGTGCGCGCCGCGGCCCGGCGCCTCGCGTCCGAGGAGTCGCTGGTGTGGACCCCGCGCGGGCAGCGGGTGGCCGCCCCGCACCTGTGGGTCGAGCTGAACCCCGACGACCTCACCGACGTCGCCGCGCGCTGGCCGCTCGAGGTGCTCGCCGACGAGCTGCTCGGCGGCTACCTCGAGCACGCCCGCGACTCCGGCGCGCGCCGCATGGCCGAGCGCACGTTCCTGCACCTGCTGGCGGGCGCCGACGTCCCCGTCGGCCGGGTGGTCGTCACCGCCGCGTTCTCGCGGCCCGCGGGCGAGCCGGCGGTGACGGTGTCGGCGAGCGAGCCGACCCCGTCGTCCCTCGACGCGCCGCCGGCACGCCCTGAGATCCCTGCACGCCAGGCGCCGCACGCCCCGCACGTGCGCGGCCCGGTCCGACCGGGGGCAGCCGGTCGACCGGGGCCCGTTCCGCCACCACCTCGGCCGGCTCCGGCGCGGGGGCCGGCGGGGGTACCCCGGGACTCCGTCGGGGGGTCCCGGGGTAGCAGTGGCGGTGGTGGAGACGCTGGTGCGGGTGGCGGCACGACGGTCGTCGAGCGCCCGACCACGCTCGCCCGGGCGTTGCAGCGCTTCGCCCCGAGGACGACGCCGGTGCCCGGCGTATCGTGGCGACGCCCGGCGGACCGCCGCCGGGACGGGAGCGGCTGACGCAGCTCCCGGAGGCCCGCCCCGGGAGGTGACGTGACGCGACCCGCCGCCCGTCCGGCCCGTCCGGCCCGTCCACCAGCACGTCCACCAGCACGTCCTGCAGCGCGTCCCGGGGGGCCGAACATGCCGGCCGGTGGCCTCGCCGTGCTCGACGTCCGCACCGAGCGCACGCAGTCGGTGCCGTGGGGCGACCGCATCACGATCGGCCGCGGCGACCGCGGCGCGGGCGTCCCCCGCCACGTCGCCGTCCCCGACGACCGGGTCTCGCGCCTCGCCGCCGAGATCGAGGTGCGCGACGACGCCTACCTGATCATCAACCGCCAGCGGCACGGCGGGCTGCTCACGCTGTTCGTGCCCGGGGTACCGGGCAAGGACCGCATCCGCGTCGGCAACGGGCTCCTGGTCCGCGACGACCGCTCGTCGCTGGGCCTGTGGTTCCCGGACGGCCAGGAGCTGACCCTGGCCCTGCTGCGCTTCGCGCCGGCCGCGGGCGCCGGCCCCGGCACCAGCGGCGACCTCGCGGGCGGGCGCACCGTCGACACGTCCCTGCCCACCGCGGAGACCTGGTGGTCGGTGCTGGTCGCGGCGTGCGGGCCGACGATCATCGCCGCCGCCACCGCCGGGCCCGGGAGCACGCCGCGCGACGTGCACGGCGACGCCGACCAGATCGCCGACTGGCACCGCGCCGAGGGCCGCCCCGCGCCCAGCCCGAAGACCCAGAGCGAGGCGTTCCGCCACGCGCAGCGCTGGCTGCGGGGCCTGCGGCTCAACGACAAGACCCGCGGCTGGCGCGTCGCCGTCGTCGAGCAGGTCATCCACCTGCGGCTCGTCACGCTCGACGACGTCCGGCTGCTGTTCCCGAGCCAGGTGCCGATGTCGGTGCGGTAGCTACTCGGTGAGATCCCGCTCCGGCAGCGCGCCCAGGACGGCGAACGCGTCGAGGTAGGGGGTCACGTCGCCGCGCACGGTCCACGCCTCCAGCTGGGCCGCGGAACGGCGCGTGACGAGCGCGCGGGCGAGGTCGAAGTCCGACGCGCGCACCTCGACGGCCGCGTCGCCCGGGTCTCCCGCCGAGCACCACGACCACGACTCGCCGACGAGGGCGATCGGCGGCAGCTCCGGGTCCAGGCGCGCGGCGAAGCGGCCGGCGAAGCGGTCGCGCATCGCGGCCATCGCCGGCGTGTCCCGCCCACCGGGCTCCCCCAGGGCGCCCCGGAGGTCCTGCTCGTGGATCGTCACGTCGCCCAGTGGCCGCGTCCCGTGCGCGGCCATCCACGCCCGGAGGGGCTCGGCGAGCTCCTGCCACTCGGACACCAGCGCGGCGACGTCCCGGTCGCGGCGGGCCTCGACCTGCCGCGCCCATTCCGCGATCTCGTCCACGACGCCCCAGCGTGCCAGCATCGGGCGGAGGGGTGCGCCGAGCGTCCAGAACCAACCGAACGTCCGGTGAGCCCGGATGGACGACCGCTCAGCGGCAGAGCGTGCGTCACGACGAGTTGTGTGTCACTCGGTTGTGTCAGAGTAGATGTATGTCACGCGAGGGGGACGCGACGAACACTGACCGTGGCCCGGGAACGCCCGAGGTCATCAGCCGAGCGCCGGGCTATCTCGCCCGGAGACTGCACCAGGCGTACACGGCGGCCTGGGCGCGCCGGGTGGATCCGGTGCTCACCGGGCCGCAGTACGCGGTGCTGGCGACCGTCGAGGCGCATCCCCGGCTCGACCAGGGATCGCTCGCGCACACCGTCGCCCTCGACCGCTCGACCATGGCCGACGTCTGCCGCCGTCTCGAGGAGCGGGGCCTCATCCAGCGCACACAGGCGCCCGCCGACGGCCGGCGCAAGCTGCTCGGGCTCACCGAGGAGGGCCGGACGGCGCTCGCCCGCGTGCACGCGCGGGTCTGCGCGCTCGAGGACGAGCTGATGGCCGAGCACGGGGCGTGTGCCGACCGGCTGATCGCCGACCTCGACGCCCTGTCCCGCCGGTGGGAGACCGTCGCCACCGGCCCGCCGGGCTGACCGTCAGCGCCCGGGGGCCGGGTCCTGCTCCGCTGAGCGCGGGGTGGCCTCCGCGTTGGGCTCCGTCGCCGCCCGGCGCTGGGCCCGCATGAGCAGCAGGCCCACGGCCACCACCACCGTCGCCGCCAGCGCGACCGTGCAGATCGCCCAGGGCACCAGCGCGCCCGAGGCCAGGGCGAACACGAAGAAGTAGGCGGTGACGAGCGCGTAGACCACGACCTGCAGGCGGTACAGGATGCGGTTGCGGTCGGTGTCGCGCGGCGGCCACGTGAAGCCCGGCATGGCGAGCACCGTACGCGGCGCGCGCGCTCAGGCCGCCGCGGGCGCGGGGACGGGGCGGTCGGCGTCGTCAGCCGTCGCGGTGTCCGGGGCGGCGGCCGTCGTCGGCACGCGTGCGAAGGCGACCAGGGCGAGGACGGCCAGGGCGGCGAACACCACCGCACCGGCGGTGGCCGCGGCCCCGAACCCCGTGGTGAACGCCGACGCCACGGCGTCGAGCACGGCAGGCGTGGGGCCGGCGGCCACCGCCTCGGTGAGGCCCGTCCGGGCCGCCTCCGCGAGGGGGGTCGGCGTCCCGGGCGGGAGAACGAGGGCGCCGCGGTACACGGCGGTGGCGAGGCTGCCCAGCGTCGCGACACCGAGGGCGATCCCCAGCTCGCCGCTGGTCTCCGACAGCGCCCCGGCCGACCCGGCCTTCTCCTCGGGCACGGAGCCGACGAGGAGATCGGTGCCGAGCGCGACGGGCATCGCGATGCCGACGCTGGCGAGCAGGAACCCGCCGATCAGGACCACGGTCCCACCGCCCGCCCCGGCGCCGAGCAGGCCGACGACCACGAGCCCCACGGCCCCGATCAACAGGCCGGCGGCCATCACCCGCGCCGGCCGGACGGAGCGCACCAGGCGCGGGGCGAGCAGCGACGCGACGACCATCGCGGCCTGCAGCGGGGCGAGCACCAGGCCCACGGTGAGCACCGAGAGCCCCGCGACCAGCTGCAGCCACAGTGTGAGCAGCAGGAACGTGCCGGCCATGACGACCCCGCCGCCGAGCCCGATGGCCAGCGCCCCGGCGGGCGCGCGGTGGCGGAACAGGCCCAGGTCGAGCAGCGGGTCGTCCAGGTGGAGCTGGCGGCGCACGAAGAGCACGCCGACGCCCAGACCCACCGTCAGCGCGACGAGCCCGCCGAGGTGCAGGCCGTCGGCCGCGAGGGCCTTGAGCCCGTGGACCACGGGCAGGACGGCGCCGAGGGACAGGGCCACGCTCACGAGGTCGAGGCGCCCGGCACCGGTGTCGCGCGACTCGGGCAGCAGCACCGGCCCGAGCACGAGCAGCAGCACCATCACCGGCACGCCCATGAGGAAGGCCGCGCCCCACCAGAACGCCTCGAGCAGCACGCCGCCGACCAGGGGGCCGACGGTCATGCCGCCCATGAAGCAGCTCATCCAGATCGAGATCGCCGTCCCGCGCGCCCGCGGGTCGGGGAACATCGTGCGGATCAGGCCCAGCGTGGAGGGCATCAGGGTGGCACCGGCGACGCCGAGCAGCGCGCGGGTGGCGATCAGCATCGTCGCGCTGGTGGAGAACGCCGCGGCCACCGACGCCACCCCGAACGCTGCGCCGCCGACGAGCAGGAGGCGGCGCCGGCCGATGCGGTCGCCGAGCGTGCCCATCGTGACGAGGAAGCCCGCGATCATGAATCCGTAGACGTCCATCGCCCACAGCTGCGCCGTCGGGCCGAGGCCGAGGTCGGCGGACAGAGCGGGCAGCGCCAGGTAGAGCACGCTCATGTCGAGCGAGAGCAGCAGCGTCGGCAGCGCCAGCACGGCGAGCCCGATCCACGCGCGCCGGCCCGTGGTCACGGTCGGTGCCATCACGGCCTCCTCGGGGAGGGTACGGCGGCGACGCTAACAGATGTCGGTATCGAATAACAACCTATTGGTATCATATTCGTACTCTTCGTCCTCGGTACCGTGCCCCCGACCCCGCCACCGTCCCCGGGAGCGCCGTGCCGCCGAGGCCCGCCGTCGACCACCTCGTCGTCGCCACCATCGACCTCGCCGACGGCGTGCCGGCCCTCGCCGAGCTGCTGGGCGTGCCGCTCGCCGAGGGTGGCCGCCACGCCGAGTTCGGGACGCACAACGCCCTGCTCGCCGTGGGCGGCAGCACGTACCTCGAGCTCATCGCCGTCGACCCGGACGCGCCGCCGCCGGGACGGCCCCGCTGGTTCGGCCTCGACACCGACGCGGTGCGGTCCCGCCTCGCCGACGGCCCGCGGCTGCTGCACTGGGTCGCCCGTCCGACGGTCCTGCCGCCCGGCCCGGACGACCACGGGGAGCGCCTGCGCCTGAGCCGCGGCGCCCTGTCGTGGACGGTGACGGTGCCCGCCGACGGATCGCTGCCCGGGGACGGGAGCGGTCTCGTGCCGACGCTCATCGCGTGGGACGACGCGCACCCCACCGACACCCTCCCCGACGCCGGCGTGCGCCTCGAGCGCCTGGTGCTCGGCGGCCCGCGCGCCCCCGAGCTGCGCCGCCGCCTCGCCGGGCTCGGGCTCGCGGGGTGCGTCACCGTCGCCGACGGCCCGCCGGTGCTGCGTGCGGAGCTGCGGACGCCCCACGGGACGGTGGTGCTGGACGGCGGGTGAGGCGCCGTGTCAGTGCTCGTGCTGGTGGTCGCGACCCTGGTCGCGCTCGGGCGGGATGACGTCGGCCGCCTCCACCTCGGGCAGCGGCGGGCCGTCGGCGTTGCGCCGCGCGGGCCGCCGGTTGGCCTCGCCGGCGAGCCAGCGCGCGACGTCCACGAGCTTGAGGTTGGTGCTCTGCGACGACTCGACGAGCAGCTGGAACGCCTCGGACTCGTCCACCCCGAAGCGTTCCATGAGGATGCCCTTGGCCTGCCCGATCACGTCGCGGCTGTCGACGGCCTTGCTGAGGTGCACGGCCTGCTCGCTGCCGTGCAGCAGCATCGCCGCCTGCACGCCGAACAGTCCCGCGGTGATGCGGGCGTCGTGGTCGAACACGTGGGGCTCGGTGGCGTAGAGGTTCAGCGCGGCGCGCATCCGTCCGCCGCTCGCGAGCTGGATGGAGAGCATCGACCGGAAACCGGAGTCGACCGCGGCGGGCGCGAACCGCGGCCACCGCGTCGCGTCCGGCCCGGCCAGGTCCTCGGCCATGACGACGCCGTCGTCCGCCGGCTCCTCGAGGGCGGTGATGCACGGTCCCTCGTGCAGCTCGCTCTGGAGCCGGTCGAGCTCGGAGATGCCGCGGCTGGTCGGGTTGCGGGAGTCGACGACGCCGTCCTCGGACACGGAGATGCCGCCCGCCGCCGCGCCCGGCACGGTCTCGACCGCCGCCGCGACGATCTCGGAGAGCGTCAGCTCGAGGTCCCGGATGCTGCGCCGCCCCACCAGCTTTTGCGCGGCCCTGCGCAGCGCGACGACGAGCTGCTCGGTCTGGCCCGGGTCCAACGCGGTCATCCCCCACTTCGCGGTCGCGACGAGACGCGGGGGCGGCACCCGGGCGGAGGTCCGGCACGTCGGCCGTCGGGCGCGCGCTCTCACCCGCTACCCGGGGTACGGGCGCGGGGAGCCACAGCGGGACGGACCGGACGAGCGCAGGGCCTCTGCGGGCCGCGCCCCGATCACGAAGCGGCCGTCTGCTCGACCGCGGCGCGGTGAGCCTACCCAGCCCGCTCCCGGCGGCCACCCGGGACATGCGCGCAGCTCACGTGGGGACGCGTGGTCGTCCGCCGGGTCGGGGTCTCTGGTCGGGGTCGATCCAGGGTGGGGGTGTGAACCACGGCAGCCCGTCGATCATCTCCAACAGCCAGTGGTCGTGGTGGATGACCAGGTGGTGATGCCGGCAGAG
>JAQSWW010000250.1 GCA_029266415.1 Actinomycetospora sp.
CGCCCCCGGCGGCACCGTCGCCTACTTCGGCCCACCCCGCGAAGCCCTGCAGTACTTCGGCGTCACCGACTTCGCCGACCTCTTCCTGCTCCTCGACCGGGCACCCGGCGCGGAGTGGGCGGAGCGGTTCCGGCGCTCCCCCCTCGGCGAGCGCCACCTCGCCCCCGGCGCGCCCGCCGCCCACGCCCCGCGCCGTCCCGCGCCGCTGACCCCGCCACCGCGCCAGCAGTCGGCGCTCGCGCAGTTCGCGGTGCTCGCGCGCCGCTACCTCGCGGTGATCGCCGCCGACCGGCAGTACGCGATCTTCATGGTGACGCTGCCGCTGCTGCTCGCCGCCCTGTCGCACGCGCTGCCCGTGGACACCGGCCTCTCGCTCGCCGAGCAGGCGCGCGGGGTGCCGGGCGCCCCGCAGAGCCTGCTCATGGTGTTCGTGGTCGGCGCCGCGCTGATGGGGTCGGCGGCGTCGATCCGCGAGCTCGTCAAGGAACGCGCGATCTACCGCCGGGAACGCGCGATCGGGCTCTCGCGCCCCGCCTACCTGCTGTCCAAGGTCGTCGTGCTCTCGCTGATCACGGGGCTGCAGGCCGTGGTGCTCGGCGTGCTGGGCACGCTCGGGCGGCCCGGTCCGGACGAGGCGGTGCTCCTCGGCGACCCGCGGCTGGAGATCCTGGCGGCGATCGCCGCGACCACCGTCGCGAGCATGGCGGTCGGGCTGGCGGTCTCGGCGTGGATCGACAACGCCGACCGCGGGATGCCGCTGCTGGTGCTGCTCGCGATGCTGCAGTTCATCCTGTCCAGCGCGCTGCTGCAGATCCAGGACAGCCCGGTGCTCGCGCAGCTGTCGTGGTTCGTGCCCGCGCGCTGGGGCTTCGCGCTCGGCGCCTCGACCCTCGGCCTGCGCAGCGGGCCGGGCGCCCCGCCGCCCTACACCGAGGCCGAGCCGCTGTGGGACCACACGGCCGGCACGTGGCTGGTCGACCTCGGCGCGGTCGCCGCCGTCACCGTCCTGTTCGTCGTCCTCGCGGCCGTCCTGCTGCGCCGCCTGGATCCGCGCGCCGGGAGGACCCGATGACCGTCACGCTGCCGCCACGACCCGGCGCCCGCCGGTACGTCGCCACGGCGACCGTGCCGCCGAGCGCGCGGCCCGCCGCGCCGGCGGCACCGGCACCGGCGCGCCGCACCGTGGCACCACGAGCACCACGAGCACCACGAGCACCACGACGCCGCGGCCGCCTCGCGCTCGCCGTCGGGCTGCCGCTGGCGGCACTGGTGGTGGGGCTGCTCCTCGGCCTGGTCCTCGGGCTCGTGGTCGTCACCCGGCAGGCCCCGGCTCCCGTCGTCCCGGTCTCCGCGGCCGTGACCGCGGCGCCCGCGCTGGCGGCCGCGTTCCCCGACGTCGCCGCCCTCGGCGCCGCGTGCACGCCGTTCGACCCCGGCGCGCAGGGCTACACGACCTCGACCGGGGCCCGGTCCGTCGCGGTGATCCGCTGCGACCACGGCGCCACGGTGCCGGGCGGCGGGGTGTACTACACGCAGTGGCCGACCGCCGCCGACGCTCGACAGTGGCAGGCCGACCAGGTCGCGTCGGGACCGAGCCTCGACGGCCGGGCGCGGTGGGACGCCGCGGGCGTCGACCAGGGCCCGTGGCACGCCCGCACGGGAGCCGACGGCACCGTCTACGCCACCGCCGCCTACGCCGACCAGCCCTACGGGTTCGACGTCGTCACCCGATCGGCGCAGGACACCCCGCTCGTGTTCGGCGCGATGCGACTGCTGCCGGCCACCGCCCTGCCCGCCTGATCGCGGCCCGCACGCCTGCGACCTGCGACGATGCCCCACGTCGGTACCGCGGGGACCCCGTGTCGACTCCTCGAATCGTGACTGGCTGTCACGTCACGTCACCGCGATCAACGAAATCGACGCCCCTGCTGGCCCTGTCGACAGGCATCGCGCATACTCTCGGTGACGACCCGGGAGGACCGTTCTCCCGGGCCCCCGGACCCAGGAGAACGGCCCATGAGCACCGAGGCCCCCGGCCACTCGCCCTCGTCGTCGTCCGGCGAGCCGGTGGAGATGTTCGGGCCCTACCGCCTCGAGGAGCGCATCGGGCGGGGCGGCATGGGCGAGGTCTTCCGCGCCTTCGACACCTCGCGCCAGCGCACGGTCGCGGTCAAGCGCCTGCACGGCGGGCTCGCCGACGACGCCGACTACCAGGAGCGCTTCCGGCGCGAGTCGCGCACCGCCGCCCGCCTGTCCTCGCCGCACGTCATCCCGATCCACGACTTCGGCACGATCGACGGGCGCCTCTACATCGACATGCGCCTGGTCTCGGGCCTCGACCTCGCCGAGGAGATCGAGCGGGGCGGCCGCCTCGAGCCCCGGCGCGCGGCGGAGATCGTCCGCCAGACCGCCGACGCCCTCGACGCCGCGCACGAGGACGGCCTCATCCACCGCGACGTCAAGCCGTCGAACGTGCTGATCACCCAGCACCGCGGCCGCGACTTCGTCTACCTCGTCGACTTCGGCATCGTCCGCGCGATGGGCGGCGACACGAAGAGCTCGCTGACCGGCACCGGCTCGGCCATCGGGACGCTCGCCTACATGGCCCCGGAGCTGTTCCTGGGCCGCGAGATGGACCGCCGCGTCGACGTCTACGCGCTGGGCTGCCTGCTCTTCGAGGCCATCGCCGGGCGCCCGCCGTTCCTCTCCGAGGGGCCGGGCCTCATGTACGACCACCTCAACGAGACCCCGCCGCGGCTCTCCGAGGTCGCGCCCGGCTCCCCGCCCGCGCTCGACGCGGTGCTGGCGACGGCGATGGCCAAGGACCCGGCCCAGCGCTACGCCACCGCCGGCGACTTCGCCGACGCCGCGGTCCGCGCCGTCGGCGGCGACACCGGCACCAGCCCGTCGCACGGCGCGCCCCCCACCGACGCCACGTCCCGCCTCGCGGGCGGCGCGGCGCTCGGCGCGGGCGCCGCGGCGGCCGCCGCCGGCACGCACGGCGCCACGCCCACCCACGTCCCGCCGCCGCGCCAGAGCTCCGGGCCCCAGCCCCGGCCGTGGACGCCGCAGCAGACCGGGCAGCCCTCGCCCTTCGGCACGCCGCAGGGGTCCGGCCCGCAGCCCGCCCCCGGGTACGGGCCGCCGCCGGCGGGCTCGACCCAGGGCTACACCCAGGGCTTCCCGCCCGGCTACGGTCCGCCGGGCCACGGCACCGGGCAGTACCCGCCGCCGCCCGGATCGGGCCCGCAGAGCGGCTGGTACGGCCAGCCGCCGCAGCCGCCGCAGGGCGGCGGCAAGGGCAAGGTCGTCGCGATCGTCGCCGGGGTCGTGGTGCTCCTGCTGCTCGTCGCCGTGGGCGCCGTGGTGCTGCTCAACCAGAGCGGCTCGTCCACGCCGGTCGCCACGCCGCCGGCCACCGGCACGCCCGGGGCCTCGACGGCCCCGTCGGCGCCGACGGCCACGACCGCACCGTCCACCCCGACGTCGGGGACGGGCGCGCAGGCCTCGATGTCGCAGGTCTTCCCCGACTCGAGCAGCTCCAACTGCCAGCAGGTCGACGTGGCGGCGAACCCGTTGCGCACCCAGAGCGGGGCGCTGGCGACCGAGGTCTACTACTGCGACTACGCCAGCATCGCGCCCGGCGCCCGCGTGATCTTCGCGAAGTGGGCCGACGCGGCCGGGGCCCGGTCCTGGCTGCAGGACACCCAGAACCTCGGCCCGCGCGTCGAGGAGTTCGACGTCTGGCGCGCCGGCCAGGTCGAGCAGGGCCCGCTCTACACCGCGGAGTCCAACGGCACCGTGTACTCCACCGGCATCTACCGGGACCTGCCGTTCAGCTGGGAGATCCGCACCACGACCCTCGAGCAGTCGAACCAGGTCTTCGAGCAGCTGCGCTTCAGCCCGCGGGCCTCGTTCGGCGGCTGATCGCCCGCACCGATCTCCCCGACCGGGGTGGACACATGACCGACGCCGGCCCGGACGAGGTGACCGGGCCGGTGCTCTCGGGGGGGCACTACCGCCTGGCGGCGCCGCGCACCTTGGCGGTGTGCTCGGCCCGCGACGAGTGGGAGGGGCGCGACGTCGTCGCGGTCGCCCTCGCCCCCGACGGGGGCGACGACGCGCTGGCGCGCGTGGCGCGCGACGTCCGGCGCGTCGGGGACCATCCGCACCCCGGCCTCGCACCGGCCCGCGACGTCGCCGCGGGCACCGACCGGACGCTGTGGCTGGTGCACGACGTCCCCGCCGGGGTGCGGGGACTCGCCGACGCGGACGCCGTGCCCGCGCGGGTGCTGCTCGCGCGGGCCGTCGTGCTGGCCGGGGCGCTGGCGGCCGCGCACGCCGCACGGCTGGTGCACGGGCGGGTCGGCGCGGACGTGGTGCTCGTCGGCCACGGCCCCGACGACGTCGTCCTGCTCGGCGCCGCCTCGGGCCTGCGCCCGGACGACCGGGCCGCCGCCGAGGACGACGACACGCGCGCGCTGGCGGGCACCCTCGCCGCGGTGCCGCTGACCGACGCCCGGAGCGACCTCGCGACGCGGCTGGTGGCGGTCCTGGACCGGTGGTCCGCGCCGGGCGCGGAGCCCACGGGCGGCCTCGACGCCCGGCTGCGCCGCGACCTCCGGGCGCTCGCACAGACGGCGCCCGCACCGGATCCCGCAGAACGCGTCACCGAGCGCGTC
>JAQSWW010000251.1 GCA_029266415.1 Actinomycetospora sp.
GACCTCGCGGTTGGTCAGTCCGTCGGCGGCCAGCTCGGCCACGCGCCGTTCGCTGGCGGTCAGCGCGTCGGCGCCGGTCACGGCGAGCCGGCGGGGCCGGGCGCCGGCGGCCCGCAGCTCCTCGCCCGCGCGCGCCACGAGCGGGTCGGCGCCGCAGCGGCGGGCGAGGTCCTGGCCGCGGGCGAGCTCGGTGCGCGCGGCGACGCGCTGGTTGGCCCGGCGCAGCATCGCCCCGAGCTCGATCAGCGTCCGCGCGAGCTCGAGGCGGGCCGGGGTGGGTTCGAGCAGGGTCACCGCCTCCCGCAGCGGCCCGGGCATCCCGCCCACGAGCCCCCGTGCGCGCAGCGCGACCGCGAGGGCCCGGGGCGCGCCGAAGCGCCGGGCCGTGCGGACGGCCTCGTCGGCGACGGTCACGGCCTCGTCCTCCCGCCCGAGCCGGTGCAGCGCCACGGCCGTCCCGACCTGCCACGGCAGCACGCCGGGGTGATGGATGCCGCGGTGGGCGAGGCGCTCGCCGCAGGCGCTGAAGGCCTCGACGGCCTCGGCGGGTCGCCCTCGGGCCAGGTGCAGCAGGCCGCGCGCGGCGAGCAGGTACGCCATCTCGCTCCGGACCCCGCTCGCGGCCAGCGCCGCCTCGGCCTCCGCCGCCCGGCCGCGCTCGACCAGCACGATCACCAGCCAGGCGACCGTGTAGCGCCGCGCGGCGTGCACCTCGTGCTCGGTGGCGAGGCCGTCGGCGAGCCGGGCGTCGGCCTCCGCCTCGACCAGGTCGCCCTGCAGGTAGCGGGTCTGGGCGCGCAGGACGCAGCCGGAGGTGAAGTCGTAGGTGGACCCGCGGCGGCGCGCGCTGGCGAGCATCCCCTCGGCGCACGCCCGCACGGGCGCGAGGTCGTCGATCGCGACCAGCACCATCGTCGCCGGGAGCACGACGCCCGGGTCGGGGGCGTGCTCGTGCATCGTCGTCGACAGCGCCTCGTGGGCCATGGCGATCGCCGTGGTGTCGGTCGCGGTCTGCAGCGCGTCCAGCGCGCTCGTCGCGAGCAGTGCCGCGCCGCCGCGACGGGGGAGGCGCCCGTCGCGGCGCAGGGTCCGGGCGAGCTCGACGGACTCCGCGCGGCGCGTCGGGTCCCGGCGGGCGAGGCCGACGGTGGCGACGGCCAGCTCGGTGGCGAGGTCGCCGCCGTCGAGACCGGCCCGGGCCTCGTCGATCACCTGCAGCGCGCGGTCGAACGCCAGCGTCACGCTCAGGGCGCGCGCGAGCTCCAGGGCGATCTGCCCGCGCAGCTGCGGGTGCACCGCGGTCGCGAACGCCTCCTCGAGCAGCGCCACGCCCTCGCGGTAGGACACCCGCGCGGTGGCGGTCCCGAGCTCGTGGAGCACCGCGGCCCGCTCCTCGGGGGGCGGCGGTTCCGCGACGGCCCGCCGCAGGTAGGTCATCGCCGTCTCCGGCACTCCCTGCGCCAGGGCAGCGCGCCCCGCCTCGCGCAGCCGCGCGACCACCACCGGGTCGCCGAGCGCCTCGGTGGGCAGCAGGTGCGCGGCCACGAGCTCGGGCCCCGCCCCGTCCGCGGCCAGGGCGTCGGCGGCGCGGCGGTGCCCCCGGTGGCGGGCGGAGGGGGCGATGCGGTCGAGGACGGCCTGGGCGAACAGGGTGTGCGCGAAGGCCAGCGGGCGCCCGGGACGCAGCAGCCGGACGGCGACCAGCGTCTCGGCCGCGTGCGCGACGGTGGCCGGGTCGAGCCCGGTGACGGCCGCCGCGTGGCGCAGCTCGGCCCGCCCGTCGAGCAGCGCGACCGCGCCGGCCACGGCGGCCCCGTCCGGCCCGGCCTCGCGGAGCCGGCGGGCCACGAACGTCGCCACCACGGCGGGCGCGAGCTCGGTGACGGCCGCGACACCGCGCGCGTCGGCCGCGCCCCCGGCCGCGGCGACGGCGGCGAGCAGGGCGTCGACGAGCAGGGGGTTGCCGCCGGTCGCCTCGTGGCAGGCGGCGGTGAACTCCGGGTCGCCGCCCGCCATCCGGCACGCGACCAGCGCCTCCACCCCGCAGCGGCTCAGCGGGGCCGGGCGCAGGACCGTGGTGGTCGCGGCCTCGCGCAGGGCGTCGAGGACCGACGACGCGGTCTCGGCCGTGGGCGGCTGGGCGGCCAGCACGATCGCCACCGGCAGCTCCTCGACGCGGCGCGCGAGGTAGGCGACGGCTCGCAGCGAGACGACGTCGGCCACGTGGGCGTCGTCCACGACCAGCAGCAGCGGCCCGGAGTCGGCGAGGTTGACGGTCAGCCAGTAGAGGCCGTGGAGGGTGCTGGCCGCGTCGGCGTCCCCGGGGGCGGTCCGGTCGTCGACGGGCGCGACGGCGGGTGCGGCGAGGCGGGCGGCGCCGGTGAACAGCTCCGCGCGGCGCGTGGCCGGGGCCGCGGCGACCAGCGGCTCGAACAGGGCGCGCACCACGCCGAACGCGAGGTCGCGCTCGAGGCGGGCGGCGCGGGCCGCGAGCACGGTCACGCCGCGGCCCGTCGCCTGCTCGCGGGCGGTCTCGAGCAGTCGGGTCTTGCCGATCCCCGACGGGCCCTCGATCCACACCAGGCCGCCGCGCCCCGCCACCGCGCCCTCGAGGACGGCGGCGAGCACGGCCAGCTCGTGTTCGCGCTCGAGCACCGGTGCCGTCGTCGTCACGTCCTGCGCCATGGCGACTCTCCGTCGCGTGCCGTCCCCGCCCCGAACGCTAGGAGCTGTCCCGGGCGAACGCCATCACCCCGGGCCGGACCCGCGCCGATTCCTCGGGGTGTCACCCCGATGCCGCAGCGATGGCCTCGCGGGTCTGCTGGGGCTCACCCGACGCCCGGAGGTCCGCGATGACGGCGACCCGCACCGACGACCGCACGTTCCGCAGCCGGTGGCCCGCCGTGGAGGTCCCCGACGTCGGCGTCGCGGAGTTCCTGCTGGACCATCCCGCAGCCCGCGCGGACGCCCCCGCGGTGATCGACGGGCCCTCCGGGCGCACGCTGACCTACGGCGACCTGCGCCGCGACGTGCGCCGGTGTGCGCGGGGCCTGGCACGCGGCGGTTTCGGACGGGGCGACGTGCTCGCGATCGTCGCGCCGAACGTCCCCGAGTGGCTGGTCGCCTGCTACGGCGCGATGGCCGCGGGCGGGATCGTCTCGGGCATCAACCCGCTCTACACGGCCGAGGAGATCGCCGCCCAGCTGCGCGACGCCGGCGCCCGCCGGGTGCTCACGATCGCGCCGTTCCTGCCGCTGGTGCGGGCCGCCCGGGAGGCCGGGGGCCTCCCGGTCGAGATCGTCGTCCTCGGCGACGCCGACGGCGAGACGGCCTGGGCCGACGTCCTCGCCGCCGGTGCCGCCGGGGACGACGAGCCTCCCGTGACGATCGACCCGGACCGCGACCTCGCCCTGCTGCCCTACTCGTCGGGCACGACGGGGGTGGCCAAGGGCGTGATGCTCACCCACCGGGCGATCACCACGAACATCGCGCAGATGCAGGTGGGGCTGGGCCAGACCGCCGACGACCGGGTGCTCGCCGTGGCGCCGTTCTTCCACGCCGTCGGGCTCAACGTGGTCGCCGGGGTCGCCCTGCGCAGCGGCAGCACGCTCGTCACGCTCCCGCGCTTCGACCCCGAGGCCTACCTCGGGCTCATCGAGGCCCACCGGATCACGGTCACGGTGGTCGTCCCGCCGATCGTGCTGATGATGGCGCGCCACCCCGCGGTGGACCGCTTCGACCTGTCCTCGCTGCGGCTCCTCGGCTGCGGCGCGGCGCCGCTGTCCGCCGACCTGCAGCAGGAGTGCGCGGCGCGCGTCGGCTGCCCGGTGGGCCAGGGCTACGGGATGACCGAGGCGGTCGCCGCGATCACCCTCGTCGACGCGGCCCGACCGATCACGCCGGGCTCGTGCGGCGAGCTGGTGCCCGGCGTCGAGGCCCGCATCGTCGACCCGGTCACGGGCGAGGACCTGCCCGCCGACGTGACGGGCGAGCTCTGGGTCCGGGGCCCGCAGCTGATGGCCGGGTACCTCGGGAACCCCGCGGCCACCGCGGCCACGATCGACGACGACGGCTGGCTGCACACCGGCGACCTCGCCCGCATCGACACGGCGGGCCACGTGTACGTCGACGACCGGCTCAAGGAGCTGATCAAGGTCAAGGGCATGCAGGTCGCGCCGGCCGAGGTCGAGGCCGTCCTGCGGACCCACCCCGCCGTCGCCGACGCCGCCGTCATCCCGGTGCCCGACGAGCGCGCCGGTGAGCGCCCGAAGGCCGTCGTGGTGGCCGCCGGCGGGGCCCCGGACGACACCGCCGCCGCGGAGATCCTCGCCCACGTCGCCGCCCGGCTCGCGCCCCACAAGTGCCCCCGCGAGCTGGCCTTCGTCGACGCCATCCCCGTCTCGCCGTCGGGCAAGATCCTGCGTCGCCTCCTGGTGGCGCAGGAGCGCGCCGGGGCGCTCGCCGCCGCGGAGACGACGCGCCCGGCCACGGCCCCGGCCTGACCTGCTCGTGAGTGGAATTGTGGGCTATCGCCACAATTCCACTCACGTCGCACGGTGAGCCGCCCGGCCGAGCCGCGCGGCGTAGAGCACGGCGCTGACGAGGAAGAACGCGGCGGTGAGCAGCAGCCACGTGGTGGCGTAGCCCTGCGTCGTGCGCCCCGCGGAGAAGAGGAACG
>JAQSWW010000076.1 GCA_029266415.1 Actinomycetospora sp.
CACCGCAACCACGTGACGAACGCGCTGAACGTCGCGTGCCTCGGCCGTGCCGTCGCGCTGGCCGCCGCGCGGCGGGGCGATGCGGCGACCCCGCCGGCCCGTCCCGGCACACTGCTGGCCTACCCGATGTTCCACATCGCCGGGCTCAACGGCCTCTACGGCGCCGTGCTGTCCGGCGCGACGCTCGCCCTGATGCACCACTGGGACCCCGACGAGGCGCTGCGCCTCATCGCCTCCGAGCAGCTGACCACCGCGTCCGGCGTGCCCGCGGTGCTGCGCGACGTCGTCGAGCTGGCCGTCGACCACCCGCGCGAGACGGCCTCGCTCACCCGCATCGCGATGGGCGGCGCGCCGATCCCCCCGCCCCTGGTGCAGCGGGTGGCCACGGAGCTCGCCGGGCGGGCGTCGGCGGCCAACGGGTACGGCGCCACGGAGACCACGTCGGCGATCTGCGCCAACACCGGCGCCGACTACGCCGCGCACCCCGAGAGCGTGGGCCGGCCGGTGCCGGGCGCCGAGCTGCGGGTCGTCGACCCGGCGACCGGCGCCGAGGTGGCGGACGGCGTCGTGGGCGAGCTGTGCTTCCGCGGTCCCCAGATCATGCGTGGCTACTGGCGGGACCCCGAGGCCACCGCGGCCGTGCTGCGCGACGGCTGGCTCCACTCCGGCGACCTCGGGCTGCGCCGCGACGGGTGGGTGTCCGTGGTCGACCGCGCCAAGGACGTGATCGTGCGCGGCGGCGAGAACGTCTACTGCGGCGAGGTCGAGGCGGCGCTGCTCGCGCAGCCGGGCGTGCACGAGGCCGCCGTCGTCGGGATCCCGCACCCGCGCCTCGGCGAGGACGTGGCGGCGGTGGTCGTGGCCACGCCCGGCGCCGCGACCGACGCCGAGGCGCTGCGCGCGGCCCTGCGGACGGTGCTGCCGTCGTTCGCGGTGCCGGGCACGGTGGTCTGGCGCGAGGAGCACCTGCCGCGCACCGCGACCGGCAAGCTCCTCAAGGACAGGCTGCGGCGGGACCTGGCCGGCGGCTGAGAGTCACACGAGCGCGATGCCCAGCCGCCGCCGGACCCGCAGGTCGGCCAGGGCAGTGCTGTAGGGCGCACGGCGCAGGGGCGGCGGGAGCCGGTGGACGACCGCGCCGAGGCGGCGCAGGCGCGCCTCGAAGCGGCGCCGGTCGGCGGCCGACCACTCCAGGCCCAGCAGCGAGCGGAACGGCTCGTGCAGGAACCCGGTCGTCCAGAACGTGCGCGACGGTGCGGTCGCGCGGGCCAGGGGCCCGGGGAGGAAGTCGCCGCGCAGGACACGGTGGAGGTGCGCCCGCACGGTGTCGTCGATCCGCACGTGGCGCAGGCCGTCGTCCCACGCGTCGTCGAAGGCGTCGCGGTCGGCGGGCCACCGCTCGGGAGGCATCTGCAGGGTGGTGCCGAGCACGGCGCACGCGCCGAACACCGGGTCGGGCAACCGCGTGCCGGGCGCGCCGGCGAGCAGACCCCAGGTGTCCTCGAACGCGCGGTAGAGGCACAGCGCGACCCAGCGCTGCAGCTCCGGGTCGAACGCGTCGTAGGGCACCGGGCTCTCGGCGGTGCTGTGCACCGGCGCGTGCGACCGGCCCACCGCGCGCCGGTAGGCCGCCCGCTCGTCGTCGGTGCCGAGCAGGGCCACGGCGAGGTAGGTGGTGGTGGTCCGGAAGCGGTGCGCCGGGTGGACCATGAGGTCGCCGGAGTCGACGTGGCTCTCGGCGACCCCGTGGCCCACGCCCGGCCACGACAGCTCCATGACCACGTTGGCGGCCGCCGAGAGCACGACGGGCCCGAGCACGAGGTCCCGGGCCGACCGCGGCACCACGGCGGCTAGAGGCCGTACGACTTGCCGATGATGTCGCGCTGGATCTCGCTGGTGCCGCCGTAGACGGTGGAGACCACGCTCTGGCGCAGCAGCCGCTCCATGCCGTACTCGGTGGCGTAGCCGTAGCCGCCGAGCATCTGCATGCCCTCGAGCGAGAGGTGCTTGGCGATCTCGGTGGCCTTGAGCTTGGCCATCGACGCCTCGCGCGGGAAGAGCGCGCCCGGGTTCGCGTCGATCGTCCGCGCGGTGTCCCACACGAGCAGCTTCGTCGCCGCGAGGTCGGTCGCGTTGTCGGCGATGCGGTGGCGCATGGCCTGGAAGCTCCCGACCGGCCGCCCGAACTGCTTGCGCTCCTTGACGTAGGCGACGGTGTCGTCGAACGCGCGGCGCGCGAGGCCGAGCATCAGCCCGGCGAGGATCATGCGCTCGAGGTTGAGCCCGGCCATGAGCTGGCGCCAGCCCTGTCCCTCGGTGCCGACGACGGCGTCGGCGGGCAGGTGGCAGTCGGTGAAGTAGAGGTCGTTGACCTCCTTGCCGCCCATCGTCTCGATGCCGTGGATCTCCAGGCCGTCGGCGTCGGTGGGGACCATGAACATCGTCAGGCCCTCGTGCTTGCCGCCCTCGGTGGAGGTGCGCGCGACCAGCAGGACGTGCTTCGAGATGTGGGCGTTGGAGCACCACGTCTTCTGGCCGTTGACCACCCAGCCGTCCTCGGCCTTCTCGGCCTTGCAGACGAGCCCGCCCACGTCGGAGCCCGCGCCGGGCTCGGACATCGAGATCGCGAGCAGCTCGCCGTTGACCACGTCGCCGAGCAGCTGCTGCTTCTGCTCCTCGGACCCGGACCGCTCGAGCGCCGCGGCGGTGATGATCGTGGTGCCGAAGCCGCCGATCGGGATCTGGTGGTACGAGGTCTCCTCGAGGAACACCAGCAGGTCGGTCATCGTCCCGCCGGACCCGCCGTAGGCCTCGGGCAGCGCGATGCCGAGCCAGCCCTGGTCGGCCATCTTGCGGTAGATCTCCATCGAGTGCGGGCCCTCGACGGTCAGCTCGTCGCGCCGCGCCTTGTCGGGTACCTCGCGGCGGGCGAACTCGCCGATGGCGTTCGCGAGGTCCTGCTGCTCCTCGGTGAGCGTGACGGGCATCGTCGGCCTCCGTGTGGTCGGTGGGTCAGGTCTCGTCCCAGAAGCCGACGGCCTCCAGGTGGGCGACGAGGAGGTCGCGCCCGTCGAGGACGTGGCTCCCCATCGCCGCGCGGGCGGTGTCGGCGTCGCCGGCGGCCAGCGCCGCGAGCAGCCGGCGGTGGGCGTCCACCGTGGCGGTGCGCCACGCCTCGCGATCGGTGTAGAAGCGCGGCGGCAGGTAGTGCGCCGCGCGCCCCACGAGCCACGCGAGCTTGCGCGCGCCGCCCGCCCGGTTGAGCGCGGCGTGGAAGCGGTGCTCGGCCTCGGCCAGGGCGAGGTCGTCTCCCGGGAGACGGAGCGGAGCGGAGCTCGACCTCTCGAAGTCCGGCGGGGCCGCGATCAGCGCGTCGACCTCCGCGGCCAGGCCGCGCAGCACCGCGAGCCCGCCGGCGTCGAGGGCGACGGCGGCGCGCGCGGCGAGCTCGCCGGTGAGGTGGGCCTGCACGGCGAACAGGTCGACGACGTCGCCGCGATCGAGCGGCGCGACGACGAACCCCCGCCGCGGCAGCGCGCGCACCATGTCGTCGGCGCGCAGCGCCTGCAGCGCCTCGCGCACGGGCGTCGGGCTGACGCCGAGCTCGACGGCCAGGCGGTCGGGCCGCAGGAACGTCCCCGGGCGCAGCACACCGGAGAGGATGCGCTCGCGCAGCTGCAGCACCACGCGCTCCGGCAGCGCCGGCGCGTCCCCGGGCACGGCGGTGTCGGGGACGGCGCTGCTCACGGCCGCGACGATATCCTATGGGATCTGGCGCGACCAGGCTCTCAGCCTGCGGTGGCGCGCACCGGCGCGTTCGCCCGCGCGCGCAGCCGGTTCGCGGCCAGCGCGCCCAGACCGGTGACCACCGTGATGACCACGAGGTACGCCGAGGCGCCGACGATGCCCAGCGGCGAGGCCAGCAGCAGCGTCGTGAAGATCGGCGCGAGCGCGCCGCCGACGATCGAGCCGAGCTGGTAGCCCACCGACGCGCCGCTGTAGCGGATCTCGGTGGGGTAGCACTCGGCGGCGAGCGCCGCGGACGGTCCCCACATCGGCGCCGACGCCCAGCGCGCGCCGGCCACCGCGACGGCGATGAGCACCAGCGAGCCCGTCGCCAGCAGCGGCAGGAACACCGCGGCGACGAGGGCGGTGGCGATGCTGCCGGCGACGATCGTGCGGCTCAGGCCCCAGCGGTCGGACGCGGCGGAGAACCACAGGATGATCGGCACCTCGAGCACGGCGACGACCAGCACGATCGCGATGAGCGCGGCGCGCGGGAGCCCGAGCTGCGAGGAGCCGTACTGGATGGAGTACGTCGCGGCCATGTAGCCGATGCCGGTGATGCCGGTGAACATCGCGATCCCGCAGAGCACCTGCGGGAAGTGGTGGCGCAGCACCGAGGCCAGCGGCAGCGCCATCGAGCCGGTGCGCTTCACCGCGACGAACTCCGAGCTCTCCTCGATCTGCAGCCGCACGTACAGCCCGACGCCGACGAGCAGGGCGCTGGCCAGGAACGGGATGCGCCAGCCCCAGGACGCGAACGACTCCGCGGGCATCGCCGCCGCGAGCACGAGGAACGCCGCGTTGGACGCGATGAGCCCGATCGGGACGCCGAGCTGGGGGAAGCTGCCGTAGAAGCCGCGCTTGGACTCCGGCGCGTGCTCCACGGAGATCAGCACCGCGCCGCCCCACTCGCCGCCGACCGCGAAGCCCTGCACCAGGCGCAGCACCACGAGCAGCACGGGCGCCAGGGCGCCGATGGTCGCGTAGGTGGGCAGCGCGCCGATGAGCGTCGTCGCGACGCCCATCGTGACCAGCGTCGTCACCAGCGTCGCCTTGCGCCCGATGCGGTCGCCGAGGTGGCCGAACACGACGCCGCCGATCGGGCGGGCGATGAAGCCGACCGCGAAGGTGGCGAACGCGGCGAGCGTGCCGGTGAACGTCGAGGTCTTCGGGAAGAACTGCGGCGCGAACACCGTCACGGCCGCGAGGCCGTAGATGTAGAAGTCGTACCACTCGATCGAGGTGCCCACGAGGCTCGCGAACGCGACCTTGCGGACCTCGCGGGCGGAGCGATCCGGGCGTTCGGGCGGTGCGGGTGAGGGCGTGGCCATGGGGGCCTCCAGGACGGGTCGGTGGGGTCGTCCGGCGGGTGGTGGTCCGGGGCGGGGTCGTCAGCGGGGTGGGGGCGGGCGCCGGGAACGGCCGGCGGCGAGGGCGTGGGAGACGCCGCCGGCGCTCGTGCGCACCAGGGGCGCGAGCACCGCGACGGGCGAGCCGTGGTGGGCGACGACCGAGAGCGCGGCCACGACCTCGCCGGAGGCGTCGCGGACCGGCGCGGCGACCGACGTCGCGTCGCTGGTGATCTGGCGGTCGCTCACGGCGTAGCCGCGGGTCCGCACGGCGGCGAGGGTCTCCCGGATCCGCGCGGGGTCGGTGAGCGTCCACGGGGTGTGGCGCGGGAACGGCCCCTCGAGGACGCGCTCGACGACGTCGGGCGGCGCGTGCGCGAGCAGCACGAGCCCGACGCCGGTGGCCGTCATCGCCCACCGCCCGCCGACCCGGATGTGCACCCCGACCGCGCGGGTGCCGGCGAGGCGCTCGACGTAGACGATCTCGTCGTCCTCGCGCACGGCGAGCTGGACGTTCTCGCGGGTGAGCGCGCAGAGGTCCTCGAGGTAGGGCAGCGCCCGTTCGCGCAGGCCGGGACCGCGCGGGGCGAGCGCGCCGACCTCCCAGAGCCGCAGCCCGACCTGGTAGCGGCCGGCGCCGTCGCGCTCGACCGCGCCCCAGTTCTCGAGCTCGGCGATGAGCCGGTGGGCCGTCGACAGCGGTACCCCCGACCGCCGGGAGATCTCGCTGAGCGTCAGCGTCGGGCGCTCGTCGGAGAACGCCTCGAGCAGGCGCAGCGCCCGGGCGACGACGGGACCGGTCGACACGCGCACCGCGCCCGCCTCGGGCGCGGGACGCGGGACGGGACGGGTGAGGGCCATGTCCCCCTCCGGTGACGTCGACGGCACGGATCGCCGGAGTGTGCGGGTCGTCACGCGACGTACCCAACGACCGTTTCCGGATGCCGGAAGCCCGATGGGACCCGGCGCTCAGACGGGGACGAGCCGCACCGGCACCGTGGCGAACCCGCGCAGCCAGTTCGACAGGCGGGGCGTCGACTCCCCTGCCGGCTCCACCCGCGCGACCCGGCGTGCGAGGGCGCCGAGCAGCGCCTCGGCCTCCATGCGCGCGATCACCTGGCCCACGCAGTTGTGCACGCCGCCGCCGAAGGCGGTGTGCCCGGCCGCGCGCCGGTGCAGGTCGTAGTCGTCGGGGTCCTCCCAGCGGCGCGGGTCGCGGTTGGCCGCGCCCAGCATGAGCAGCACCTTCTGGTCCGGCGCGACGACCGCGTCCCCGACGGCCACCTCGCGCGTCGCCGTGCGGCCGATGACCGGGCTGGGCGTGTGCAGGCGCAGCCCCTCCTCGAACGCCGCCCGCGCGAGCCCGGGTTCCGCGTGCAGCGCCGCCCACTGCTCGGGGCGGCGCGCGAGCTCGTGGACCACCGAGGCGAGGGCCAGGATCGTCGTGTCGATCCCGGCCGAGAGGAACGAGCGCACCAGCAGGGCGGCGTCGTCGGAGGTGATGTCGCCGGAGTCGGCGTAGGCGTGGATCGCCGCCCCGATCCCGTCCGGGGCCAGCGCCTCGCGGCGCACCTGCCAGGCCACGTACTCGCGCGCCCCGCCCGCCCGGCACTCCGCCGCGGCGCGCAGCGTGTTGTGCGGCCCCATCGACTCGAAGTTCAGGGCCGCGTAGGGCAGCAGGTGCTCCCGGCCCTCCGGGGCCATGCCCACGGCGTCGGGCAGGACGGTCATCGGGAAGCGTTCGGCGAGGTCGACCGCGGCGTCGACCTCGCCCGCGGCCACGGCGTCGTCGACGACCTCCTCGGCGGTGGCGGCGAACCGCTCGGCGAGCCCGGCCAGCGCGCGCGGCGCCAGGACCCGGTTCATCACGCGCCGCGCCCCGGTGTGCGCCGGCGGGTCGGCGTCGAGCAGCACGCTGGGCGGGCGCCAGCCCTCGCCGCGGCGGATGTCGGCGAGGCCGGTGCCGGCCGCGGACGACCACGTCGACCAGTCGCGGAAGACCCCGGCGACGTCCGCGTGCCGCCCGGCGGCCCACACCCCGTGCGCGGGCAGCCACACCAGCGGCGCGGCCTCGCGGATCGCGGTGTCGGCCGGTATCGGGTCGGCGAGGACGTCGAGGGCGAACGGGTCCACGTCCAGCTCCACCACCACGGGGTGGAGGGAACCACTCGCGGCGACGCCGGGACATCGATCTCCCGCATGCCGGGAGGGGTCGTGGCGGGCGCCGGAGACACGCTCGCACCCTCGGACGATCCGTCCAGGAGGAGCCACCGTGAGCACCGTGACCACCACGCCCGAGACGCCGCTGCGCCCCGCCCCCGACACCTTCGCCCGCCGCGAGTGGCCCCGCGCCGCCTGGTACGCCGCCGCCTACGACGTCGAGGTCGGCGCCCACCTGCTCCCGCGCACCGTCGCCGGGGCGTCGCTCGTGCTGTTCCGCACGCCGTCCGGGGAGGCCCGCGCGCTGGAGAACGCCTGCTGGCACCGCCTGCTGCCGCTGTCGGAGGGCAAGCTGCTCGGCGACGAGGTGATGTGCGGCTACCACGGCCTGCGCTACGACGCCGACGGCCGCTGCACGTTCATGCCCTCGCAGAAGACCGTGAACCCGTCGGCCCGCGTGCGCTCCTACCCCGTGGTGGAGCGGCACCGGTTCGTCTGGGTGTGGACCGGCGACCCGGCCGACGCCGACCCGGCGGCGATCCCCGACCTGCACTGGAACGACGACCCCGCCTGGGCCGGCGACGGGCGGCTCATCCACGTCGACTGCAACTACAAGCTGATCGTCGACAACCTCATGGACCTCACGCACGAGACGTTCGTGCACGGCGGCAGCATCGGGCACCGCTCGGTGGCCGAGGCGCCGTTCGAGGTGACCCACGGCAAGGGCACGGTCACCGTGACCCGCTGGATGATCGACGTCGAGGCGCCGCCGTTCTGGGCCCGGCAGCTGGAGTGGCGCGGGGCGCCGGCGGGCAACGTCGACCGCTGGCAGATCATCCACTTCACCCCGCCCGGGACGATCGCCATCGACGTCGGTGTCGCCCCCACCGGCACCGGCGCGCCCGAGGGCGACCGCTCGCAGGGCGTCAACGGGTTCGTGCTCAACACGATGACCCCGGAGTCGCCGACCTCCACGCACTACTTCTGGGCCTTCGCGCGCAACTACGCGCTGACCGACCAGCGGATCACCACGCTGCTGCGCGACGGCGTCTCGGGCGTGTTCGCCGAGGACGAGGAGGTGCTCGCGGCCCAGCAGCGGGCCATCGACGCGCACCCCGACAAGGACTTCTACAACCTCAACATCGACGGCGGCGCGATGTGGGCGCGCCGGATGATCGACCTGATGCTCGCCGCCGAGGACGACTCCTACGCCGCGGCCGGCGCGCGGGCGGAGCGGGACATCGCCGAGCACGACCGGACCGACCCGGGCGACGGCGGCGAGCGCGAGGTCGCGCGGGCCCGGGCGGAGGCCGAGCGCGCGCGGAGCGGGTCGTGAGCACCACCTTCGTCGGCGCGACCGTGCGGGCGGTGCGGGCGGTGGCCGACGAGGTGCGCCAGGTCGAGCTCGTGCCCGACGACGGGGCGCGCGCCTACCCGCCGGGCAGCCACCTCGACCTCGCGCTCGAGGTCGACGGGCTGCCGGTGGTGCGGTCGTACTCGGTGGTCGGCGCGGCGCCCGAGGACGGCGCGTACCGGATCGCGGTGAAGCTGCTGCCCGACAGCCGGGGCGGCTCGCGCCGGGTGCACGGGCTCGCCGCCGGCGACCGCCTCGAGCTGCGCCACCCCACCAGCCACTTCGAGCTCGACCCGCGGCGACCGGGCTACCTGCTCGTCGCGGGCGGCATCGGCATCACCCCGCTGGTGGGGATGGCCGAGGTCCTGGCGCGCCGCGACGTGCCGGTGCGCCTGGCGTACGCCGGGCGCCGGCGCGCGGCGATGCCCTTCGTCGACCACCTGCGCGGCCTGCTCGGCGACGACGCCGTCGTCACGGCCGCGGGCGAGGACGGCGAGCGGCTCGACCTCGCCGCCGAGGTCGCGGCCCTCCACCCCGACGGGGAGATCTACCTCTGCGGACCACCGCGGCTGACCGACGCGGTGCGCGCGTGCTGGGCCGCGCAGGGCCGGCCCGCCCGGCGCCTGCGCACCGAGACGTTCGGCACCGGCGGGCGCCATCCCACCGCGCCCTTCGACGTCGAGGTCCGCGACCACGGCCTGACCGTGCACGTCCCGCGCGACCGCACGCTGCTCGCGGCGCTGCACGACGCCGGGGTGGACATGGTGTGGGACTGCCTGCGCGGCGAGTGCGGGCTGTGCACGGTGACCGTGCTCGGGGGCGACACGGTCGTCGACCACCGCGACGTCTTCCTCGATGCCGACGAGCAGGACGCCTCGACCCGGCTGTGCGCCTGCGTGTCGCGGGCGGTCGGCGGGCGCCTCGCGATCGACACCGGCTACCGCCCCTGATCGCCCTCGGGGTCCGGGGCGGCCAGGGCCAGCCCGAGCAGCAGGCGGTCGCGGGCGTCGGCGAGACGCCGCCCGGTGAGGGTCTCGATGCGCGCGAGCCGGTACATGACCGTGTTGCGGTGGCAGTAGAGCGCGGTCGCGGCGCGCGAAGGCGACCCGTCGGCGTCGAGCACCGCCCGCAGCGTGGCGAGCAGCGTGTCGCGCTCGGCGCCGGGCAGGTCCAGCAGGTCGCCCAGCGCCGCGCGGTGCAGCCGCGGGCCGAGGTCGGGCGCCTCGACGATCAGCGCCTCCGGTAGCCGGTCGTCGAGGCAGGCCACCGTGGCCTCGCCCGGGGGCAGGGTCCGGGCCGCGAGCCGCGCCCACCGGTGCGCGACGTCCAGCTCGCCGAGCCCCTGCACCGGCGGGGACACGCCCACCGGGCCGCGGGCGTGCCGGCGCAGCGCCGCGACGACCGCGGGCAGCGCCGTCGTGGCGTCCTCGCCCGGCACCACCACCCCGACGATCTCGCCCGAGCGCGCGTGCCACACCGACGACGCCAGGCCGGCGAGCGCCTCGGACGGCGTGGACAGCGGGTCGTCGTCACCGTCGCCGGTGGGCGCCACCACGGCGCACAGCGCGGCGTCCTCGGGCACGTCGAGGACGCGGGCGGCGTCGCGGGCCACGGCCGGGTCGCGGCCGCGCCCGGCGAGCAGGCCCTCCAGCACCGCCCAGCGCCGCCCGAGCTCGAGCCCGCGCAGCCGGGCCTCCTCGCGGCGGTAGGCGTCGACGAGGCGGTCGGAGCTGGCGTCGAGGATGCGCCACACGTCGTCGGCCACCACCAGCAGCGCCGCGTCGTACCGGCCCGCGAACCGCTCCCCGGACACCTCGCGCATCCGCTCCCACACCAGCCGCCCGCACTGGCGGTAGGCGCGGAGCACGACCTCCAGCGGGACGCCCTGGCGTGCGCGGCGCTGCCCCGTGTCCACGGTGAGCGCCGCCGCGTCGACCCCGGGCGGCAGGTCCCCGGCGAGCAGGGTGAGCAGGCGCTCGAGGCTCGCCCGGCAGGTGGCGCGGAGGTCGTCGCGCACCGGGACACCGAGCGCCGCGTAGACGTCCTCCCGCTCGAGCAGGCGCCGGGTCAGGCGGCCGGCGAGGGCGTCGACCTCCTCCAGCAACGCCCGGCACAGCGCGGTGAGGGCGTCCCGGGCGGCGTCGGGAGCGCCGTCCGGCCGGACGGGGGCGGCCACCGCCGCAGCATGCCGTGCGGGGGCGGCGAGGTCCACGTCACACCCGCGAGGACGCGCCGGGCTTGGGCGGCTTCCCCCGCCACGCGAGCGACCGCGCGTCGAGCTCGCGCAGCAGCGGGTCGCCCTCGGCGAGCAGCCGCTCCCCCTGCGCCACGGCGTGGGCGAGGCGGTCGTCGTCGAGCCGGCGGAACGCCGCGCCCCGTCCCCGGCCCAGGACGTCGTACCAGCAGGCGCCGACCGCGTCGTCGAGCAGCACGCGCCCGAAACAGTGGTCGTGGCGCAGCGTCCACCGGGACCGGGCCGCGGCGGCGGGCAGCTCGCGGTCGACGAGCTCGCGGTAGCGGGCCAGGAGGGCGTCGCGGTCCGGCATCCGGCCGGTTACCCGCTCGCGCGCCGTCCGGTCGGGGTCACGCTGCCCTGCACGGTGAGCCGGACGTCGCTGCCGACCTCGGGCGCGGCGTGCCCGGGGGTCCGGGCCAGCACCGTGTCGGGCAGGGGGTGCTCGCCGGATCCGGAGCGCACGCGCAGCCGCACCGTCGCGTCGTGCCCGTAGAACGTGGCGTCGACGACGCGGGCGACCACCTCGCCCGGCGCCGCCCCGTTGCGCAGGGGCTCGAGGACGATCTGCTCGGGGCGCACGAGGACCGTCGTGGGCCCGGGCTCCGGCCGCCCGCTGACCGGGTGGGTGCCGAGCACCGAGTCGGCGTGCCCGTTGCGGACCGTGGCCGCCAGCAGGACGGCGTCGCCGACGAACGCGGCCACCTCGGCGTCGGCCGGCCGGCGGTAGAGCTCCGCCGGCGGCGCGACCTGCACGACCCGGCCCTCGCTCAGCACCGCGACCTGGCCGGCCATCGACAGCGCCTCGCCCTGGTCGTGGGTGACCAGCACCGCGGTGGTCCCCGCGTGCTCGAGGGCCGCGGCCACGGCGCGGCGGGTGCTCTCGCGCAGCTCGGCGTCGAGGGCGGCGAACGGCTCGTCGAGCAGCACCGCCCGCGGTCCCGGCGCCAGGGCCCGGGCCAGCGCGACCCGCTGCTGCTGGCCGCCGGAGAGCTGGTGCGGGTAGCGGTCGGCGAGGCCGGGCTCGAGGCCGACCAGCTCGAGCAGCTCGTCGACGCGGTACCGGGCGCGCCGGAGCCGGCGCGGCAGCCCGAAGCCGACGTTGCCCGCGACGTCCAGGTGCGGGAAGAGGCTGCCCTCCTGGCTGACGTAGCCCACGCGCCGCCGCTCGGGCGGGAGGTCGACCACGGGGCGGCCGTCGAGGGCGACGGTGCCGGCGTCCGGGGCGACGAAGCCGGCGATGATCCGCAGCAGCGTGGTCTTGCCGCAGCCGGACCGCCCGAGCACCGCGGTCAGGCTCCCGGGAGCGACCTCGAGGTGCACGTCGTGGAGCACCTCGACCGAACCGAAGGACTTCGACACCCCGGCCACCTGGATCCCGGCCGGCGCCACCCCGGTCACGAGAGGCCCCCCGGCACGCCCCGGCGCGTCAGCAGCCACGCCGCCGGCGCGGAGATCAGCACCATGAGCGCGGCGTAGGGCGCCGCCGCCCCGTAGGCGACGGCGTCGGCGTGGCCCCAGAACTGCGTGGCCAGCGTGTCGGTGCCGATCGGTGCCAGGAGCAGGGTGGCGGTCAGCTCGGTGACCACGGCGAGGAACACCAGCGCGGACCCGGCGCCGAGGCCGCGCGCGACCAGCGGCAGCGTCACCCGCGCCATCACCGCGGCCGGGCGCACGCCCAGCGAGCGGGCGACGTCGTCGAGCTCGGGCGGCACCTGGGCGAGCGCCGAGCGGATGGACACCATCGCCCGCGGCAGGAACAGGATCGCGTACGCGAGCAGCAGCAGGGCGGTGGTCTGGTAGATCGCCGGGAGGGCCCGCACGGA
This sequence comes from Actinomycetospora sp., assembly GCA_029266415.1. Lineage (GTDB taxonomy): Bacteria > Actinomycetota > Actinomycetes > Mycobacteriales > Pseudonocardiaceae > Actinomycetospora. The sequence continues at coordinate 12,709 of JAQSWW010000076.1, forward strand.
CACGGTGACCAGCGCGAGCGCGACGACGATGCCGGGCAGGGAGCTCCCGACCCAACTGCTGCGCTCGACGAGGCGACCGAGGCGGCCCGGGTGGCGCACCGCGACCCAGGCGATCGGGAGGGCGAGCAGCACGGTCACCGCGGCGCCCCCGGCCGCGATGCCCAGCGTGGTGACGGCGGCGAGCCCCAGCTCGGCCACCGGGAAGGCCGTCGACGACCCCTCGAGCAACCAGCGCCCGAGCGCGGCGAGGGGGACGCCCAGCGCCAGCGCCACCAACGCCGCGAGGCCGAGGAGGGCCAGCGGGGTCGCCCGGCCCGCCGACCGGGGCGGGCGGGGACGTGCCGTACCGGACCCGACCCGGGCGAGGCGCGTCCGCCCGGCCAGGCGCAGCTCCCCCGCCAGCAGCACCAGGCAGAGCAGCACCAGCACCGCCGCGAGCAGGGTCGCCGCGGGCCCGGCGAAGCTCGACTCGTACGCGTCGTAGATGGCGGTGGTGAACGTCGGGAAGCGCAGCATCTGCAGCGCGCCGAACTCGGCCAGCAGGTGCAGCCCGACCAGCAGCGACCCGCCCAGGACGGCGGGCCGCAGCGCGGGCAGCACGGCGCGGATGACCGCGGCGACCGGGCCGAGGCCCAGCGCGCGGGCCGACTCCTCGTGCACGGGGTCGAGCCCGCGCAGGGTGGCGGCCACCGGCAGGGCGACGAACGGGAAGTACGACAGCGTGGTGACGAGGACCGCACCGGCGAACCCCTCGACGGCGGAGGTCATCGACACCCAGGCGTAGCTGTTGACGAACGCCGGGACCGCGAGCGGGGCGGCGAGCAGCCCCACCCACACCGGCCGGCCCGGCACCGTCGTCCGCACGACCACCCAGGCCGCCGCCGTCCCGACCACCGCGCACGCGGTCGTCGTGGCGAGCACCAGGCCGACCGTGTTGACCAGCAGCTCCCCGACCCGCGCCCGGAAGAGCAGCGCCACCGCGGCCCCGGGCTCGGCGCGCGCCGAGGCGACCACCACGAACCCCAGCGGCACGAGCGTCAGGACCGCCACCGCGACCGCCGCCGTGAGCCCGAGCGGGAGCCCCGCCCGCCGGGGAGCGGTCAGGGTCGCCGGCACGCGCGCCCGGTCACAGCAGGCCGGCCTGCTGCATCATCGCGACGGTCCGCGGACCGTCGAGGGAGTTGATGTCCACCGGCGGCGCCCCCAGCTCGGCGATCGGGCGCAGGCGGGGGTTCGACGGCACCGCGGGGTTGACCGTGTACTCCAGCGCGGTGCTGTTCGCGAGGACCCGCTGGCCGTCGGGGCCGTTGAGGTAGCGCACCAGCATCTGCGCCTCGGCCGGGGTGTCGCTGGAGCGCAGCACGCCGCCGCCCGAGGTGCTGAGGAACGCGCCGGGGTCCTGGCCGCCGAAGAAGTGCAGCTCGGCGTTGGCGCTGTTGGCCCCGGCTTCCGCGCGGTCCTTCGACCAGTAGTAGTGGTAGATGATCCCGGCGGGGATCTCCCCCGCGTTCACCGCGCGCATGGTGGCGGTGTTGCTCTGGTAGAGGCGCCCGTTGGTCTTGAGGCCCTGGAGCCACTGCTGGGCGGCGGCCTCGCCGCGGGTGGACGCCACCGCACTCGCGATGGCCTGGAAGTCGGCCCCGCCCGGCGGGAACCCGACGCGGCCCTGCCACTCGGGCCCGGCCAGGTCCATGATCGAGCGGGGCAGCTGGTCGGCGGGCAGCAGCGTGCGGTTGTAGACGAGCACGGTCGAGCGGGCGGCGATGCCGGCCCAGTCGCCCTGGGCGGAGCGGAACTCCGGGGGCACCTGCTCCAGGGTCGCGGGCTCGAGCGGGGCGAACAGCCCGCGGTCCGAGACCAGCGACATCGCCGGCGAGTTCTCGGTGATGAACACGTCCGCGGGCGAGGCGGCACCCTCGGCGACGATCTGGTTGGCGAGCTCGCTGTCGTCGCCGTTGCGCATCTCGACGCGCACGCCCGTGCGGGCGGTGAAGTCCTGCACCCACTCCTGGGCCAGATCCTCGTGCTGGGCGTTGTAGAGCGTCACCGTGACCGGTTCCGGGGGTGCCGACGACCCACAGCCGGCCAGGAGCAGAGCCCCCGCCACGACGCCGACGACAGCCCGGGTCACCCGCACGAAACGCCTCCTTCGGCCCACGATCGAGGTAAACCTAGCATTACCTTCATCCGGCGCCAGGAGCGGCAGATCGGCGGACGAACAGGCCCGAACTGGACACGTGAGGCCAGCCTTCCCTACCTTCCCGCCCGTGCAGCTGTACGTCTTCTCGGTCGAGCCGGGTCTCGTGCGCGACGTCGTCGACGCCGGGGCGGCCGGGATCGTGGTCGACTGGGAGAACCGGGGCAAGGAGCGGCGCCAGCACGGCTGGGGCACGGAGATCAACCGGCACACGCCCCGCGACCTCGAGCGGGTGCGCGCCGCCACCGGCGGGCGGGTGCTGTGCCGGATCAACGCCCACGGACCGTGGACCGCCGACGAGGTGCGGGCCGCCGTCGCCCGCGGCGCCGACGAGATCCTGCTCCCGATGGTCCGGCGCCCCGAGGAGGTCGACCGGACCCTCGACCTCGTCGACGGGCGGTGCGGGCTGGGCATCCTCGTGGAGACCCGGGACGCGGTGGAGCGGGCCGCCGAGCTCGCGCGCCGCCCGCTCAGCCGGGTCTACGTCGGCCTCAACGACCTGCGCATCGACCGCGGCGCCACCGACCTGTTCACCCCGCTCGTCGACGGCACGGTCGACCGCGTGCGCGCGGCTGTCGACGTCCCGTTCGGGGTGGCGGGGCTGACGCTGCCCGGCCTCGGCGCGCCGATCCCCACCCGGCTCATCGGCGCCGAGCTCGTCCGGGTCGGCGCCGCGTTCACGTTCCTGCGCCGCTCGTTCCTCGCCGACCTCGCCGGTCGCGATCCCGCCGTCGAGGTGCCGCGGATGCACGCGGCGTCCGCGGCGCTGCGGGCCCGGACACCCGAGCAGGTGCGCGCCGACCGGGACGCGCTGCTGGCCGCCGTCGGCGGCACGCCGGCCCCGCTGCAACCGGCGTGACCCGGGCCCTGGTCACCGGGGCGGGCGGCTTCGTCGGCCGCCACCGCGTCGCGCGGCGGCGGGCCGACGGCTGGGACGTCGTGGCCGCGACGCGCGCTGACGCGGACCTGGCCGACCCCGACGTCGTGTTCTGCCTCGCCGCGGGGCGGGCGAAGGCGACCGCGGCCGAGCGGGCGGCGAGCACCGCGGTCAACACCACGCCGTGGCTGGTCGACGCCCTGCCGCCGCGGTGCCGCGCGGTGGTGCGCCTGGGCTCGTCGACCGAGTACGGCGCCTCGGCGTCGCCGCTGGCCGAGGACGCCCCGCTCGCCCCCCGGGGCTTCTTCGGCGCGACCAAGGCCGCCGGCTCGCTGCTCCTGCTCGCGGCCGCGGCCGAGCGCGGGGTCCGCGCGACGGTCCTGCGCGCGTTCCAGGTGTACGGGCCCGGCGACCACCCGACGCGCTTCGTGCCCACGGTGCTCGGGGCCGCGGCCGGCGGTGCGACGGTCCCGCTCACCGCGCCGGGACGGCGGCGTGACTGGGTGTGGGTGGGCGACGTGGTCGACGCGTGCCTGCGCGCGGCGGCGGACGACGCGCTCCCACCCGGGCAGGTGCTCAACCTCGGCACCGGCGTCCAGACCGCCAACGAGGAGCTGGTCGACCTCGCCGAGCGGGTCACCGGCCGCCCGATCGCGCGCGCCCCGGGCGCCCACCCCGGGCGATCCTGGGACACCGCGGACTGGGTCTGCGACCCGTCGCTGGCCCACCGCCTGCTCGGCTGGACGGCGGGCGTCGGGCTCGCCGAGGGACTCCGCCGCACCTGGGCGGCGCGGTGAGCGCCACGGTGAGCACGACGACCGACCTCGCGCCGCCCGCCACGGGGACCGTGGCCGTGATCGTGCCGGTGTACCGCAACGCGGCGACGCTGCCCGCGCTGCTCGCGCGGCTCGACGCCGCCCTCGCCGGACGGGTCTGGCGGCTGCGCCTCGTCGTCGACGCGTCGCCCGACGAGAGCGCGGACGTCGCCCGGGACCTCGCTGCCGCCGACCCGCGGGTGGCGGTCACCGTGCTCGAGCACAACGTCGGCCAGCACCGGGCCCTGGAGCGCGGCCTGGACTCCGAGGCCGACGCCGCGGCCTGGGTGTGCCTCGACGCCGACCTGCAGGACCCGCCCGAGGCCGTCCCTGCCCTGCTGGACGACCTCGGTGCGGGCGGGGCCGACGCGGTCTTCGCCGGGCGGCGCGGCGCCTACGAGGGGCGGCTGCGCCGGCTCACCGGGGTGGCGCACCGGCGGGCCGTCGCCCTGCTCACCGGGCTGCCCGCCGACGCCGGCGCCTTCCTCGCGCTCGGCCCCCGCGGCCGCGACGCGGTGCTCGACGCCCGCGCGCCCAGCCTCGTCGCCGCGGTCGGCGCCGCCCGCCTGGCGGTGCGCAGCATCCCGGTCGCGCGGGACCCGCGGTCCGAGGGCCGGTCGGCGTGGACCGCGGCCGCCCGGTGGCGCCAGTCGCTGCGGACGCTGTGGTGGCTGCGGCCCGCGTGGACCTCGACCGCGTGGTGGTGGGGCCCGGCCGTCGTCGCCCTGCTGCTGGGGGCGGTGATCGTGTTCGGGCGCGCGCACGGCCTCTGGTACGACGAGTTCTTCTCCGTCGAGGTCTCCCGCCGGCCGTTGGAGGAGATCCTCCGCGCGGCGTGGGAGGGCCGCGGGACCACCTGGTACCTCCGCGACGTCCCGCCGTCGTACAACCTCCCGTGGTACGTGCTCGCCCACGCCTGGCTGGCGCTCGGGTGGCCCGACGCGGACTGGCCGCTGCGCCTGCTGTCCCTGGTCGCCGGCGCCGCCGGGGTCGCCGTGCTGACCCGGGCGGTGGCCCGGCTCGGCGGGTCCCGGCGCACCGCGCTGGTGGCGGGCCTGGCGGCGGCGGCCAACCCCCTGGTCCTCGCCTGGATCACCGAGGCCCGGCCCTACGGGGTGGCCGTGCTGGCCGCGGCGGGCACGACGCTGGGGCTCGCGC
>JAQSWW010000252.1 GCA_029266415.1 Actinomycetospora sp.
ACCTACGGCGAGTTCGGCATCACCGTCGACCGGGCGGGGCTCGTCGTCGCCTATCAGGGGCTGTTCACGCGGGTCGCCTAGGTACCCTGTCATCGACCGGCCCGATGCCCGTGGTGGAGGAGAGCCGTCCCGTGCCCTCGCCCCTGCGTCCCGGCCGTGCCCACTGGTACCTGCTGGCGGGCCTGCTGCTGGCGGCCGTGGTCGTCGCGTTCGTGGTGCCGCTGCCGACGCCGCTGGAGCTGCGTGACCGGGTCGAGGGCCTCGGGACGTGGGCGCCGGTGGCGTTCCTGCTGGTCCACGCGCTGGTGACGACGACGCCGCTCCCCCGGACGGTCTTCTCGCTGTCGGCGGGCGTGATGTTCGGGCCGTGGCTGGGGCTCGGGCTGTGCGTCGTGGCCAGCACGCTGTCCGCGGCCGCCGCGTTCGCGATCGCGCGGCGTCTCGGCGGCCGGGCGATCGACCGGCTCGGGCCCGGACGCGTGCGCGCGGCCGAGGCCCGCCTGTCGTCACGCGGCCTCATGTCGGTGACGTCGGCACGGCTCGTGCCGGCGATCCCGTTCGCGCCGCTGAACTACACCTTCGGCGTGACGAGCGTGCGCTGGCGCCACTACCTCGTGGGCACCGCGATCGGACTGGTGCCCGGCACGGCGGCCGTCGTGCTGCTCGGCGACGCGGCCACCGGCTCGCTCTCGCCGGCCTCGCTCGCCGTGTTCGGCGTCAGCGGGGCGATCGGCGTCGTCGGGGTGCTGCTGTGCGCCCGCGGTCCCCGTCGGGAGACCGAGGAGTAGGTCAGCTGCCGGGCGGCGGCGCCGGGTTGCCCGTCGGCTCCGGCTCGGTGGGGCTCGGGCTGACCGGGCCCTCGGTGCGCACGGGACCCTCGGCCGGACGCGGCGCCTCCGACGGGGCCACCGGAGCGACCGGGTCGGGGGTGATGACGCCGGGCTGGGGCGGCGGGCCGGGGGGCGGGAAGCCGTTGGTCGAGTACTGGTCCGGGTTGGTCGGCGACCCCGGCGCGGGCTCGTCGCCGGGGAACACGCAGGCGCTCAGGGCGACGCCCCCCGCGAGCAGCACGGCGGCCAGGGCCGAGGCGCGGGCGGCGCGGCGTCGGTTCGGCACTCGGGTCCCTCCCAGGTCGTCCCGCCGACCCCCGTCGACGGCGCGCAGACGGTATCGCGTCCCCGTCCCGCCCGCCGCGCTCGCCCCACGTGAGCGATCTTCGGGGCTGAAGGCCCAAGGATCATTCACGAGAACGGCGGGCCAGGATCCCCCGCGGGCGGATCGAGCGCATCGGCTCGGGGCCCACGCCCTCCTCGCGCAGCACGTCGTTGGCCGCCGTCACCGCGGTGACCGCCGCGCGCTCCATCAGCGCCGACGGGACGTCGCACGCCACCCAGTCGCCGGCCAGGCGCAGGCCGCGGGCGTCGGTGAGGACGCCGGGCCGCACCAGGTGGTAGCCGGGGTCGAAGCCGGGCGCGTTGGTGTAGCGGTGGATCTCGGCGTCGATCACCCGCAGGTCCGCGGCCTCGGGCCACAGGGCGACGAGCTCCTCGCGCATCGCCGCCACCAGGTCGTCGACCGACTCCCCCGGCGGGCAGGCGTAGGAGTGCAGCTCGACGACCGACCCCCCGCGCTCCCGGGCCCAGCGCGCCGACCCACCCTCGAGCCGGTGGAACAGCGTCACCGAGTCGAGGACCCGCTCCCGGGTCACGCCGGTGAACACCGCCCGCGACGGGTCGACGTCGCCCTCGCAGAACAGCCGCGCGACGACGTAGGGCTCGCCACCGGGCAGGCCCGCGATCCGCCGCGCGAGTCCCGGGGCGTTCGCGACCAGCTCGGGCGACGCCGCCACGAGGTCGCGGGTGGCGGGGACGTCGGTGGCGACCACGAGGTGGCGGGCGTGGCGCGCGGGCTCGGACTCGACGTCCACCGCCCAGCCGCGCGCGCCGTCGGGGCGTAGCGACACCGCGCGGGCGCCCGTCGTCACCGTCGCACCGTGCTTCTCCAGCAGGCGCGTGAACGGCTCCCACAGCGCGGTCCGGTAGTCCTCGGTCGGGGCGTCCATGCCCAGGCCCTCGGGGTTGCCGGTGAAGTAGAAGTGGCACATCGCCAGGAACTCGGCGGCGGAGTAGCGCTGCTCGACGTTGAAGAACGAGTGCGCGAACACCTCGAACAGCATCGCCCGTCCGCGGTCGGAGAAGCCGAGCGAGTCGAGCAGCTCGGCGGCGCTGCGGTGGTCGTGCTCGGCGTAGGTGCGCGCCGGGTCGTAGTGCAGCATCGCCAGCGCCTCGTCGGCGTTGACGTGGCGCAGCTCGCGCAGCTTGAAGCTCGGGCTGCGCAGCACCAGGGCGACGAGGTTGAGCAGCGGGGTGCGCGGCAGCGCCGTGAAGTCCTCGGGCTCCCAGCCCACCGACGGGCGGCTCGCGACCGGGTAGCCGCCGACGTCGCGCAGGAAGCCCAGCTCCGGGTCGATGCGCCGCAGGACGTCGCGCAGCGTGTAGTACTGCCGGAAGAAGCCGTGGTAGCCGTGCTCGACGACGACCTCGCTGCCGTCGGCCAGCCTCCGGTCCCACGTGCCGAGCCGGCCGCCGAGGTGCGGCGCGGCCTCGAGCAGCTCGACGCGCACGCCGCGCTCGGCGAGCACGAGCGCGGCGGTGACGCCGGCGATGCCGCCCCCGACGACGACGGCGGTGACGTCCGGGCCCACGCGTTGCGGGAGGTCGGGCCGGGCGCGCACAGGGTGGTGGGAACGGAACAGGCCAGACACGCGCCGGAGCCTAGGCCGCCCGGCGGGCATGGGCCCGCCGGAGCGGGGGCACCTACCCCGTCGACCGGCCCCGGGACCGGGGCGCGACAGGGCAGGACCGTGCAACGGGAGGCACCGATGGCCGAGACCGACCGGGAACGGCGCGTGATCGACGAGGTCACGAAGGGGCTGATCATCGGCGGGTCGGTGCGCGACGCCACCGACCAGAAGACGTTCGGCGTCGAGGACCCGTCCACCGGCGCGATCCTCTGTGACGTCGCCGACGCCTCCCCCGAGGACGGCATGGCCGCCCTCGACGCCGCCGCGGCCGCGCAGGCCGACTGGGCCGCGACCGCACCCCGGGAGCGCGGCGAGATCCTGCGCCGCGCCTTCGAGCTGGTCACCGAGCGCGCCGACGACATCGCGATGCTCATGACCCTCGAGATGGGCAAGCCGCTCGCCGAGTCGAAGGCGGAGATCACCTACGCCGCCGAGTTCTTCCGCTGGTTCTCCGAGGAGGCCGTGCGCATCTCCGGCGAGTGGAAGGTCAACGCCACCGGCTCGGGCCGCGTGCTCGTGATGCGCCAGCCGATCGGGCCGTGCCTGCTCATCACGCCGTGGAACTTCCCGCTGGCCATGGGCACCCGCAAGATCGGCCCGGCGATCGCCGCGGGCTGCACGATGGTGATCAAGCCGGCGTCGCTGACCCCGCTGACTATCCTCAAGCTCGCCGACATCCTCGCCGAGGCGGGCCTGCCCGACGGGGTGCTCAACGTCGTCACCACCAAGTCCACGGGCAAGGTCATGGGCCCGCTGATCACCGACGGGCGCATCCGGAAGCTGTCGTTCACCGGGTCGACCGAGGTCGGGCAGAAGCTGCTGCAGCAGTCCGCGGAGCAGGTGCTCAAGACCTCGATGGAGCTCGGCGGCAACGCCCCGTTCGTGGTGTGCGCCGACGCCGACGTCGACGAGGCCGTCCAGGGCGCGATGCTCGCCAAGATGCGCAACATCGGCGAGGCGTGCACCGCGGCCAACCGGTTCTACGTCCACGCCGACGTGGCCGAGGAGTTCACCAAGAAGCTCACCGAGCGGATGGGCGCCATGTCGGTCGGCCGCGGCACCGAGGAGGGCGTCGAGGTCGGCCCGCTGGTGGAGGCCGACCAGCGCGACAAGGTCGCCGAGCTCGTCGACGACGCCGTGCAGAAGGGCGCGACGGTGCGCACCGGCGGGCAGGTGCCCTCGGGTCAGGGCTACTTCTACCCGCCGACCGTGCTCGCCGACGTCCCCACCTCGGCGCGCCTGGCCAAGGAGGAGATCTTCGGCCCGGTGGCCCCGATCTTCACGTTCACCGAGGACGACGAGGCGATCCGCGCGGCCAACGACACCGAGTTCGGCCTGGTCAGCTACCTCTACACCAAGGACCTGTCCCGGGCGATCCGGCTCTCCGAGCGCCTCGAGGCGGGGATGGTCGGGCTCAACCAGGGCATGGTGTCCAACGCCGGCGCGCCCTTCGGCGGCTGGAAGCAGTCGGGTCTGGGCCGCGAGGGCGGCAGCGTGGGGATCGAGGAGTACCTCGAGGTCAAGTACGTGGCGATGAACGTCTGAGACCGGGTCACCGGTGGCGCGGGTCGCCGCCAGGGAGGTGCTCCTGACCGACACCCCCGGCGGCGGCCTCGCCGAGGGACGGCGCGGGGGTCCCCACGTGCTGCTCCCGGCGCAACCGCTCGCCCATGTGCGGGTAGTGCAGCTCGAACGCCGGGCGCTCCGACCGGATGCGGGGCAGCTCGGTGAAGTTGTGCCGCGGCGGCGGACACGACGTCGCCCACTCCAGCGAGTTGCCGTGGCCCCACGGGTCGTCGACCTCGACCGGGCGGCCGTAGCGGTAGCTGTGGACCACGTTCCACAGGAACGGCAGCGTCGAGGC
>JAQSWW010000253.1 GCA_029266415.1 Actinomycetospora sp.
CACCCAAAGCGATCAACTCGCCGTCACCGGACGAGTCGATGACGCACGCCCACCCACCGAAACACCGCAAATTGACTTCACCCTCATAGGTTGCTCAGAACAGCCGGAACTCGTCGACCTCGGCGCCGCGCAGGGCGTCGTAGTCGAGCGTCACGCACCGGATGCCGCGGTCGGTGGCGAGCACCCGGGCCTGCGGCTTGATCTGCTGCGCGGCGAACACCCCCGCCACCGGCGTGAGCAGCGGGTCGCGGTTGAGCAGCTCGAGGTAGCGGGTCAGCTGCTCGACGCCGTCGATCTCCCCGCGCCGCTTGATCTCCACCGCCACCGAGCGCCCCGTGTCGTCGCGACAGAGCAGGTCGACCGGGCCGATCGCCGTCGGGTACTCGCGGCGCACCAGCGACCACCCCTCCCCCAGCGTCGTGACGTGCGCGGCGAGCAGCTCCTGCAGGTGCGCCTCGACGCCGTCCTTGACCAGGCCCGGGTCGACGCCCAGCTCGTGCGACGAGTCGTGCTGGATCTCCTCGAGCGTGATCGTCAGCGTCTCGTCGGCCTTGTTCTTCACGGTCCAGACGCCGGGCGTCTCGGTGAGCCAGCACGGCGGGCTCATCCAGTTCAGCGGCTTGTAGGCGCGGTCGTCGGCGTGGACGCTGACCGACCCGTCCGCCTTGACCAGCAGCAGGCGCAGCGCGCTGGGCAGGTGGGCGGTGAGGCGGCCGTCGTAGTCGACCGTGCACCGGGCGATGACGAGACGCACGGGCACGACACTAGGAGACCGCCGACGTGGATCATCCCGGGGTGTGGAGCCGCCCGTGACGACCAGCAGCCGCGAGATCTACACCAACCCGTGGATGACGCTGCGCGAGGACACGTTCCGGCGCCCGGACGGCGACGAGGGCGTCTACGGCGTGGTCGACAAGCCGGACTACGCACTCGTCGTGCCCCTCGACGGCGACCGCCTGGGACTGGTCGAGCAGTACCGCTACCCGCTGGGTCTGCGCCGCTGGGAGTTCCCGCAGGGCACCGCCCCCGACCGCGCGGACGTCCCGCCGGAGGAGCTGGCCGCCCGCGAGCTGCGCGAGGAGACGGGCCTGCGGGCGGGCACGCTGACCTACCTCGGGCTGATCGACGTCGCGCCCGGGCTGTCCTCCCAGCGCGGCCGGGCCTTCCTGGCCACCGACCTCACCGCCGGGGAGCCCGCCCGCGAGGACACCGAGGCCGACATGCGCTTCGCCTGGGTCACGCGCGCCGAGTTCGAGCGCCGGGCCCGCGCCGGCGAGGTCACCGACGCCCAGTCGCTGGCCGCCTACGCCCTCCTGCTGCTCCGCTCGTCGTCGGCCGTCGGCAGGGGGGCGTGGATCCCGTGAGCGCGGGCACAGAGGGGGCATGGCGTTGGTGCGGTTCGGTCCCCTGGCGGTGCCCACTCCCGGCGAGGTGGCGGGCTGGGTCGGCGACGTGGTCGACGTCGGGGTCCGGCTGCCCGGGCGCGTCGACGCCCTGCTCGACGAGGTGACCCGGCTGGTCGGCGTGCTGGGCGCGCTCGCCGACCGCGTCGACGGCCTGGTCGACCGGGCCGACGGGATCGTCGAGCGCGTGGACGGCGTGATGGAGCGCGTCGACGGGGTCATCGGCTCCGCGCGCACGATCACCAGCGGGGCGGAGGAGGTCGTGGGCTCGGCGCGCTCGATCACCGCGGGCGCGGAGGAGGTCGTGGGGTCCGCGCGCGCCATCACCAGCGGCGCCGAGCAGGTCGTCGGCGACGCTCGCAAGATCACGACCGGGGCCGACGAGGTCGTCGCGTCCGCCCGCGGTATCACCGGCGGCGCCTCCGAGGTCGTGGAGTCCGCGCGGCGCATCACCGACGGCGCCGACGAGGTCGTCACCTCGGCCCGCTCGATCACCAGCGGCGCGGACGAGGTCGTCGACTCGGCCCGCACCATCACCCGGGGCGCCGACGGCGTCATCGGCGACGTGCGCGAGATCAGCGAGGGCGCCCGTACCATCCTCGACGGGGCCGGCGCGACGAGCCGGTCGGCGCAGGAGCTGCTCGACCTCTACCGCCCGATGCTCGAGCGCGGCGCGCCGCTGGCGGGCAAGTTCATCGACGAGCTGAGCCCGGAGGAGGTCGACGCGGCGATCAAGCTCGTGGACCAGATGCCGCAGTTCACCGAGCACATGGTCACCGACATCATGCCGATCCTCGCGACCCTGGACCGCGTCGGCCCCGACCTCCACGAGCTGCTCGACGTCACCAAGGACCTGCGTCAGGCCATCGACGGCATCCCCGGCTTCGGCTTCCTCAAGCGTCGTGGCGCGCGGGACGGCGACGAGGAGGAGGAGGAGGAGTAACCGCCTCAGGACCCGGCCGCGGTGCGCACCACCGCGGCCACGTCCCGCGGGCGCGACATCGCGGCCGAGTGCCCGGCGTCGAGGTGCACGACGGTCCCGGCGCGCTGCGCCATCCCCTCCTGGGCGAACGCCGGGATGGCCGCGTCCCGCTCGCAGACGACGTAGTTGCTCGGGATGTCGCGCCAGGCGGCCCGGGTCAGCGGCGTCTCGGTGGCGGCCCGGCTCAGCAGCCCCAGGCGCGCGGCCGTCGCGGACGCGGTCGCGGGGTCCAGGTCGTTGTAGAAGATCTCCTCGGGCGTCCGCGCGACGATGTGGCGCTCGTGCACCTCCCACCACGCCGGCGGGGTGCCCCCGGCGGCCGCCAGCAGCGACTCGCCCGCGTCGAGCATGAACGCGCACAGGTAGACGAGGTGCGTCACCGGCGCCCCGGTCGCGTCCCCGGCCGCCTCGGTGACCGGCAGCCCGCCGTAGGAGTGCGCGACCACGACGACGGGCGCGTCGATGCCCGAGAGCGCCTCGCGGACCGTGTCCGCGTCGTCCTGCAGGTCGCCGAGCTCGTCCGGGCCGCCGGTGCAGCTGGGCAGGTCGACGGTGCGGACGTCGAACTCCCCGAGCTCCGCGCGCAGCGGCTCCCAGAACCACGAGCCGTGCCAGGCGCCGTGGACCAGCAGCAGGGTGGGGCGGGTCATCGCGGGACCTCCGGGGGCTCGGGTCGTTCGTCGCGGTGATCGTGGCGGGCGTCACCCCGGGCAGGAGCACGGTTCCCGGTGAGCGGAAGTCAGCCGAGGATCACCGCCTGCGTCTGCGTCGTCCGCGTGACGAGGCGGCCCCGGTCGTCGGTGACGTCGGTCTGCACGACGATCTGCGTGCGCCCGGCGTGCACGGGACGCGCGGTGGCGCGGACCTCGCCGCCGGCGACCGCGCGCAGCAGGTGGGTGCCCGACTGCGTGGTCGCCGTGCGGGCGCCCGCGGGCAGCCCGAGGAACGCACAGACGGCGCCGGCGGTGTCGGCGAGCGTCATCAGCGCGCCCCCGTGCAGGAGCCCGCCCGCGGTGGTGTGCGCGTCCGACCACGGCAGGACCGCGACGGTCTCGTCGGCACCGGCGCTCTCGAGCCGGATGCCGAGCCCGGCGGCGAAGGGCATGGACGCGATCAGGTCCCCGGTCATGGCGGCCAGCCTCGCCGCGGCGCGTGCTGATCGTCCATGACCCACGAGGTCATCGACCCGCCTACCGCGCCGGAGTCAGGGTTCTCCCCGTCAGCCAACGACCCGAGGAGGACCCCATGAGCACCGACACCACGACCCTCGTCGACCGCTACCTCGCCGCCTGGAACGCGACCGACCCGGCCGCGCGCCGGGAGGCGATCGCCGCGGTGTTCGCCCCGGACGCCCGCTACGTCGACCCGCTGGCCGACGTGTCGGGCCACGACGGCCTCGACGCGCTGATCGCCGGAGCGCAGGCGCAGTTCGCGGGCCTGCGGTTCACGCCCGGCAAGGTGCTCGACGCCCACCACGACGTGGTGCGCTTCACCTGGCACCTCGGCCCGGACGGCCCGGACCGGGCCGCCGAGCCCGTGGTGATCGGGCTCGACGTGGCGGAGATCGCCGAGGACGGCCGCCTGAGGCGCGTCCACGGCTTCCTCGACCGCGTGCCCGGGTGAGTCAGGACCCCGCGACCGGCGTCGGCGACCCCGTCGCCGCGTCGAGGCCGTGCACCTCGCGGATCACGTCGACGAACTCGCCCATGATCCCGGTGAGCGAGTACGTCTTCGGGGTGACGACGCGGTGCACGCCGAGGCGCTGCAGCTGCTCGGCGTCGTCCGGCGGGATGATCCCGCCGACGACGACCGGGATGTCGTCGGCGCCGGCGCGGGCCAGGCCGTCGAGCACGGCGGGCACGACCTCGAGGTGCGAGCCCGAGAGCACCGACAGGCCCACCACGTGCACGCCCTCCTGCACGGCGGCGGCGACGATCTCGGCCGGCGTGAGGCGGATCCCCTGGTAGATCACCTCGAAGCCCGCGTCGCGGGCCCGCACGGCGATCTGCTCGGCGCCGTTGGAGTGCCCGTCGAGCCCCGGCTTGCCGACGAGCATGCGCAGCGAGGCGGAGCCCATCTCCTCGGCCGTGGCGCGCACCCGGGCGCGGATCGCGGCGAGGTCCTCGGGCGCCTCGCCCGAGCCCGACGTCGCGGCCGACACCCCGGTGGGCGCGCGGTACGAGCCGAACACGTCGCGCAGGGCCCCGGACCACTCGCCGGTGGTGACACCG